>DAOSEM010000005.1 GCA_035363115.1 Syntrophales bacterium
ACGCCGACAGGAAGACCAGCGCGAGCACGACCAGCAGGAACTGAAGCATTCTTCTGTGATGCATGATGTCTCCTTTCTTCATGAATGAAACCCTGTCTTGCGACTTGCCTATATGTAAGACCAACTCCCTTATGCCTTCCATTCAGAAGTGCAATGTGGGCAGCTGTTTGACTCAGGGGGACAGATGACAGGAAGAATGGGCATGCTCTCTCACCGGGCGGGGGCACGGGGGCATCCTTCCTCTTCAGCCTCTTCCCTTGCTTGACGATCAGAAACACAGAAAACGTGACTGCCGGGGGACGGACGATCATGTTGGCGAAGACCCCTTCCTGCCACGGGAGACCGGACCCGATTGCGGGGACCCGGTCACGTGTATATCGCGGTGTGTGAATCTCCCGCCCGGATGGTTCCGGGATATCCATCCGTTCCATTTCCCGCCGATCCCGGATTGTCACACCTGCCGACGTTCGTAGAGATGCACGTCCGTCCTCGGGTAGGGAACGGAGAACCCCTGGTCTTCAAAGCGCTTCTTCACCGCCTCGATGACATCGAAATAAACACCCCAGTAGTCGGTCCCTTTCACCCACGCCCGCACCTGGAAAACGACCCGGTTCTCGGCCAGTTCTTTGACGAGAATGTCTGTGGGGGGGGCCTTGAGGATCCGTGCGTCGCCGTCGACCACCTCCCGGAGACAGGCCCTTGCCCGGTCGATCCCATCGCTGTGGCTCACCCCGAAATCCAGGTCCACTCTGCGGGTTTCCTTCTTCGAGTAATTGACGATGCTGTCGCCCATCATCTTGGAATTTGGAACGATGATCACCTTATTGTCCACCGTCACGAGGGTGGTTGTAAACACTTCGATCTTTTCGACGATCCCGGCGGCTCCGCCGCCCTCGATGTAATCACCCGCCTTGAACGGTTTGAAGATGATCATGAGGAAGCCGGCGGCAAAATTCGAAAGGGAGCCCTGAAGGGCCAGCCCGATGGCCAGTCCGGCGGCGCCGATAACGGCGATGAAGGACGTTGTCTGAATGCCGAGCTGTGCCAGTGCCGCAATCACGAAGAACGTGAGCAGGGCAATGTACACCAGGTGACCGACGAACGAGATGATGGTCGGGTCGACCTTTCTCTTTGTCATGACCCGTGTCATCAATGCCTGGATTGCCTGCGCAATCCATCGTCCGACCAGGAAGATAACGAGGGCGGCGATCACCTTGAGTCCATAAAAAGCAACCCATTCCTCCATTTTGAGCCACAGAGATTCCATGCGCTGCCTCCTTTCGGGAGGACTTCCTCCCTTTGACGATGCCCGTTTCCAGAAGACGAATCCCTAATTCTGACGGCGGCGCTTTCCTCCACTCATGTCGTCTCCGGCGAGGATCCTCCGACTCCAGGTTCAGCATCCACCGGTGAAACACCAGTCGATCGGGCAGAGGGATGGCCGGATGAAGCGTCGCTCTTCCGGCGGCGGCCCCCGTTTCAAGCGTCAGCCCCGCCGGGCAATGGTGGTGTGCGTTCGGGAGAAAACCTATGAATGGACTTTTATTGCTTAACGATATCCTTATGCCAATACGAATTTACTTCAGGTAATCTATCAGGACTATACTGATATTCGGGCAGTATTCTTTTTGAAATACAGTAGGTTGACTGTTATGCTTCGGTAGGTGGGATGACAAGATTTCAAGCAAGCGTCTGCAGGTGAGAATGGAGGCTTGCCCTCCGGTTCGTCAGTCCGCATTTCCGGCGGAGACTGTCCCTGTGGAACTCCACGGCTCGAACGGAAGTGTTCAGGATGCTGGCAATTTCCTTGGTCGTGCGGCCGTCCTTCACGAGGTCGGCAATCTGAATCTCCCGGGGTGTCAGCGTAGCGTAGAGGGATTTCAGGCGACGGAGAAAGGGAGAGGCGATCTCGTTCAGGCTTTTTTCAATCTGGTCCACCTTCCGTCGAAGCTCTTCATTCCGGGAGGATTCCTTCAAATCCTGCAGGTACGGGAGAGTCAGTTCCCGCAGGTTGGCTACGAGCTGTTCCTCCAACTCCGTCCGGTCCTCTTCCCGCTGCTTCAGAAGAACCTTCAGGGCCGTGACGGCCTCTTCCAGGTCATGGGTCTTGTTCTCCAGTTCTTTTTCCCGAACCTTCAGCGCCTCCCCGGTGCGGATCCGCTCCGTGATGTCACGGGCCACGGAAATCAAACCGATGATTCTGCCGTCCCGGATGATGGGGGATCCGCTGACTTCGCCGATCCTGATCGTCCCGTCCCTGGCAACAAAGTCATAGATTGCGGATGAGATTGTTTCACCCCGCAAGATCCTCATGATATCGTCAACAACCCGTTGAAAAGATTCAGGGGACACCATGTGGACCCAATCGGAGACGGATCTTCCCACGATGTCTTCCGGTTTATAACCCCATATTTTTTCGACGGAAGGCGATACACTGGAGACGCGAAGATCGCTGTCTATCGTGTAAATGACGTCCGTTACGTGATGAAACGTCAGGCGATATCTCTCCTCCAGCTTCTGCAGCTGCTGATTGGCGGCCTCCAGGTCCGACATCTTCTTTTCCAGCTTCTTGAAGAGGATTTCATTATGCTGACGGAAGATCTCCATCTCCTCCCCAAAGGGCCTTGCCGCCACCTGCTTTGCCTCATAAGCGTTGTCCAGCACCTCTTGGATGATTCGCATCAACACTTCCGGCTCCTGAGGCTTGACGATGAACCGGTCCGCCCCGAGACTCAGGGCAAAGGTCTTGTCGTTCGGGTCCGTGTAGGTGGCCGTGTAGAAGATCAGGGGAATGTGCTTGAGCGCTTCGTTCGCCTTCCACTCTCGGCACAGGGCATAGCCGTCCATAACCGGCATCAGGATGTCCGTAATGATCATGTCCGGCGGGTTGTGTTTTGCTATCTCCAAGGCTTCCGCCCCATCGATGGCGGACTCCACACTGTAGCCGTTTGCCTTCAGGAGACACTCCAGCAGATAGACGTTCGTTTCCTGATCGTCAACGATCAGGCATCGCTTCATGGCCCCTGATTTCACCCCGGCGGTCCCTCCGGAAGAAGTTTCTGCAGCCGGTCGGGATGCTCCGATACCACCCCTTTGAAGCCCCGGCACCTGCCGCGGATTTGTATCACTTCAAACCCTTTGCGGTCCATCATGAATATCGGAAGGTGCACGTTCTGTTCATTGAAAAGGGCCCCATCACAATAAAAAAGCGGCTTTGATATGTTTTCGAGCCGTCTTTCCCGCGGATGTTTGCCTTCTTGACATTGGGCCGTCGATGGGTCACAAACGGCGGGACGCTCTTCGGGCGGGGGTTTTTTTGCCCTGTTTATTTCCAGGTCCCCGCGGGGCCTGTCTCAGGAGAATGATCTAATCATGCAGGAAATTGCCGACCATTTTTACCGCATCACGCTCCCCATGCCCTTCCGGCTGCAGCACGTCCAGATTTATGCGCTTCTTCACCAGGGACGGTTGACCCTGTTCGACACGGGAATGAACTCGCCCGAGGCCTTCGCGAAACTGGAGCGATCCCTGGCGGACCTGGGCTGCTCCATCCGGGATGTCGAGCGCATCTACATCACCCATCACCACACCGACCATGTGGGTATGGCGGGGCGGATTCGACGGGAATCGGGGGCGGAAATCCTCTTTTCCGAGACCAGCCGCCTCTACATCCGCGAAAACGCGAACCAGGACCGGCTCGTCCGGGTGCTCCGGGATTTCTATGCCGTCCACGGCCTGCCGGAGAAAGCCCTCGCCATGATGTCAAAGCTCATGGCGCACTTCCGCAATTCCCAGGTGCCCTTCGATCCGGATTCCTGCCCCGCCCTCAAGGAAAACCACTCGGTGTACGGACGGCCGGTGCAGGTCTTCCAGACACCGGGACATACCCGGGGACACGTGGTTTTCTTCTTCCCGGAGGAAGGCATTCTTCTGTCCGGGGACCACGTTCTGCCGGACATCACCCCCAACCTGAGCCCCGACCTCTTCGATCGCGAATTCCGGGTCCTGCGGAGTTTCCTGGCCTCGCTCCGGGAGATCTCGGCCCTGCCGGTCAAACGGGTCTGGCCTGCCCACGGGGAGCCCTTCAGCAACCTTACGGGGAGGGTCGAGGAGATCCTTGTCCACCACGAAGAACGAAAGGCCCTTGTCCTGGCTTCGGTCCGGAAGGGGACCCGGCAGGCCGTGTCGGTGTCGGCGGACCTGTTCGGCGACGACCTGCCGGACTTCGATCAGTACCTGGCGCTCAACGAGACGTATGTGCACCTGGTGGAGCTCATGGACGAGGGGCTGGTCGCACAGTCGGAAAAGGGGAGCCAGCTGTTCTACACGGCCCGCTGACCGGGGAGCCGGGGCGGATCGGTCCGGGCCTTCCGGCTTGGCCGGCGATGCTTGCATTTTCGCGGACAATCCCGTACGAAAGGGGAAAATTTCTGCATGGAGGTCGGAATGAAGGTACTGGTTGCGTATTACTCCCTGAGCGGCAACACGGAAAAAGTGGCCCGGGCCATCTTCGAGGCCATCGAAGCAGAAAAAGAAATCAAGCCCGTCAAGGAAGTACAGAGCACCGACGGGTACGACATCCTGTTCATCGGCTTTCCCGTTCAGGCCCATAGTGTTCCGGAAGCCGCACAGCCACTGATCCGGAATCTCAAGGCGGGCCAGAAGGTGGCCTTCTTCTCCACGCACGGATCGCTTCGCGGCGGACAGCTGGCCCGGCAGGCCTTCGAGGACGCACTGGGGCTCGCGGCGAAGGCAACGGTCCTGGGCCATTTCGGCTGCCGGGGCAAGGTGGATCCCAGGATCATCGAGATGCTGCTGAAGAAGCCGGAGCACAAGGCCTGGGGCGAGGAAGCCAGGGGTGCCGATCCCCATCCCGATGCGGCGGACCTGGCGGACGCAAAGGATTTTGCCCGCAAGATGATGATCAAGGCCTTATAGGCTCGCATACAGCTCGGAACGCCTTGGAAGTTCCGGGAAGAGCGGTTTGACGGAAGGGGCAGGAAGGCCTTCGGGCCTGGATGCCCCTTTTTTTATTGGCAGGAGCTCCGAATACCTGGAATGATCAGGAAGAAACGGAAAAGGGGAAGCAGACCGCAGATCCGCTTCCCCCTTTTTTATGCTTGAAATCGGCAGCTTTTTCAGCCGCCCGTTACAGCAGCGCGTCGATCTTTTCCAGGGCCTGCCCGATGTTCTCGGGCTTCGGACCACCCGCCTGGGCCATGTCGGGCCGGCCGCCGCCGCTGCCTCCCACGACGGGGGCCAGCTCCTTGATGATGTTCCCGGCGTGGTACTTCCCGGCCAGGTCCTTCGTCACCATGCAAAGGAGCATCGCCTTGTCGCTTACGCGGCTGCCCAGCAGCACGATCCCCGATCCCAGCTTGTCCCGGACCTTGTCTCCGAAATCCCGGAGGGTCTTCACATCCGGGGCGTCCACCTGTGCCGCCAGGACCCGGACGCCCTTGATCTCCCGGGCCCGGTCCATCAGGTCCGCTGAGTCCTTGGCCGCCAGCTTTCCCTTCAGGGCCTCAATCTCCTTTTCCAGGTCCCGCTGGTGCTTCAGGATCTTTTCCACCCGGTCGGACACCTCGGCGTGGCCCGCCTTGAGGAGCTCCGCTGTTTTCTTCAGCTCCTCCTCGATCTGTTCGACGTACTTCACCGCCTCACGGCCCGCCACGGCCTCGATGCGCCGGACGCCCGCGGCCACGGAGGACTCGCCGACGACCTTCAGGAGTCCGATGTCGCCTGTCCGGACGACGTGGGTGCCGCCGCAGAGCTCAGCACTCTTGTCTCCCATCTGTACGACCCGCACCTGGTCGCCGTACTTCTCGTCGAAGACCGCCGCCGCCCCTGTCTTCATGGCCTCTTCCTTGGGGAGGACCGCCGTCACGACGGGGTGGTTGCCTCGGATGATGTCGTTGGCGATCGCCTCGATCCGCTTCATCTCCTCGTCTTCGATGCGGGAGAAGTGGGTGAAGTCGAAGCGGAGGCGCTCCGGGTTCACCAGCGAGCCCGACTGCTTCACGTGGTCGCCCAGGACCGCCCGAAGGGCCGCGTTCAGGACGTGGGTCCCCGAGTGGTGGGCCTCCGTGGCCCGCCGGGTCTCCATGTCCACCTTGAGCGTGACCTCGTCGCCCACCCGGATCCGGCCCTTCTTCAGCTTGCCGATGTGGGTCAGGACGTCCTCCACGGGGGTCTGGGTGTCCCACACCTCGAAGAGAAAGCCCGGGCCTTCGATGACGCCCGTGTCCCCGATCTGTCCACCCTTCTCGCCGTAGAAGGGTGTCTGGGCCACAAAGATCTCGCCGTTCTCCCCCTCCTCCAGGACGTCGACCCGGTCGTCCTTCTTCAGGATGGCCGTCACGTAGGAGTCCGCCTCGGTGACCGCCTCCCATCCGATGAAATTCGTCGTGATGCCATCGACGGCAAGGCGCTTGTAGACGTCCGCCACCGCCTGCTCGCCGCTGCCCTTCCAGGACTCCCGGGCCTTCTCCCGCTGGGCCTCCATGGCCTCTTCGAAGCCTTCCGTGTCCAGGGTCATGCCGTCCTTGCGGACGATGTCCGCCGTCAGGTCCACGGGGAATCCGAAGGTGTCGTAGAGCTTGAAGACCACCGAGCCGGGGACGACGGTGCCGCCGGACTTTTTGAGAGCCGCCACCTCGTCGCTCAGGATCTTCAGCCCCGAGTCGAGGGTGGTGATGAACCGCTGCTCCTCGTTGATGACGACCTTGCGGATGTAGGATTCCTTCGTCACCAGGTCGTCGTAGGGATCCTTCATGAGGTTCACGATGACCGGCACGATCTCGTTCAGGAAGGGCTTGTCCAACCCCAGGAGCTTGCCGTGCCGGGCGGCCCGGCGGAGGATGCGCCGGAGGACGTAGCCCCGGCCCTCGTTGCTGGGGAGGCAGCCGTCGCCGATGAGGAAGGTCACGGCCCGGCTGTGGTCGGCGATGACCCGCAGGGAGACGTCGCTGTCTGGATTGCTGCCGTAGGGCTTGCCGCACAGGTTCGCCACGAACTGGATGATCGGCTGGAAGAGGTCCGTGTCGTAGTTGTTCATCTTTCCCTGGACGACCGCAGCGAGGCGCTCCAGGCCCATCCCGGTGTCGATGTTGGGCTTTGGCAGGGGCGTGAAGTTTCCCTCCTTGTCCCGGTCGAACTGGGTGAAGACGTGGTTCCAGATCTCCAGGTGGCGGTCGCAGTCGCATTCCACACTGCACTCGGGGCGGCCGCAGCCGACGGAGGGCCCCTGGTCGTAGAGGATCTCGGAGCAGGGCCCACAGGGGCCGGTCTCGCCCATCATCCAGAAGTTGCTCTCCATTCCCATCCGGACGATCCGCTCCGCCGGGACCTTCATCTGCTTGTTCCAGATCTCGAAGGCCTCGTCGTCCTGCTGGTAGATGGTGATCCAGAGCTTTTCCTTCGGGAGTCCCATGACGCGAGTCAGGAAGTCCCATCCCCAGAAGATGGACTCCTTCTTGAAGTAATCCCCGAATGAGAAGTTGCCGAGCATCTCGAAGAAGGTGTGGTGACGGGCCGTATAGCCGACATTTTCGAGGTCGTTGTGCTTGCCGCCCGCCCGGACCGACTTCTGGGAGCTGGCCGCCCGGGTGTACCCCCGGTCCTCCAGTCCCAGGAAGCAGTTCTTGAACTGGACCATCCCGGAGTTGGTAAACAGGAGCGTCGGATCGTCCTTGGGAATCAGGGACGAGCTGGGCACGATGGCGTGCCCGTTCTCCGCGAAATATTGCAGAAACTTCGTCCGGATTTCGGCTGCCGTCATGGAATGTCTTCCTCCTTGCTTCCGATTTCTCTGATGTTGTCGAAGACCGCCTCGGGGGGGAAACCCTGTCCCATCAAACGGCGGATGATTTTCTCACGTTCTTTTGTCCCGGCCCGCAGTGCCGCCCGGGTTTCCTTCCTGCGAAGGATCTGCCGGACCGCATCCGCCTCGGACAGCTCCCGCCGGACCTCCTCCAGGGCGTCCCGGACCACGTCCTGCGCCAGTCCCCGGTCGATGAGGCGGGTCGCGATCCGGCGGTTGCTCATCAGCCGCTCCGCCGCCATGCTGCGGACCCAGCGCCGGGCGACGGCCGCATCGTCCAGGTACCCGAGTTCATAAAGCCTTTTGACGACCCTGTCAACGGTTCCGTTATCGAACTCCCCGGCTTTCAGGCGCATCCGGATCTCCCGCTCGCTCCGGTCCCGAGCGGCAAGGAGACGGAAGGCCTTCTGCAGGGCCTTCCCATAGGACGGGTCCTCTCCGGTCATGTCCGATGCGGTTTTTCGGCTTTCCCGGCGGGTTTCTCACCCTTCTCCGCGGAACCGGATGCCTTCGAACCGGTCTTGATCCCGAATTTCTCCTTCACGAGGTCTTCAATCTCGCGGAGAAGGGCGGGATTGTCCTTCAGCATGTTCCGCGTGTTCTCGCGGCCCTGGCCCAGGCGCTCCCCCTTGAAGGAGTACCATGCACCGCTCTTCTCAACGACGCTGCTCTCCGCGGCCAGGTCGAGGAGGTCGCCCTCCCTGGAGATGCCCACGCCGAAGAGGATATCGAACTCGGTCTCCCGGAACGGCGGGGCCACCTTGTTCTTGACCACCTTCACCTTGGTCCGCATGCCGATCACGTCCTGGCCGTCCTTGATGGACGTGACCTTCCGGATGTCGAGCCGCTGGGAAGCATAGAATTTCAGGGCGTTTCCGCCGGTCGTCGTCTCGGGGTTGCCGAAGAAGACGCCGATCTTCATCCGGAGCTGGTTGATGAAGATGACCGTCGTCTTCGACTTGCTGATGCTTCCCGTCAGCTTGCGCAGGGCCTGGGACATCAGGCGGGCCTGGAGGCCCATCTGGGCGTCCCCCATGTCCCCTTCCAGCTCCGCCTTGGGCACGAGGGCCGCCACGGAGTCCACCACCAGGACGTCGAGGGCGCCGCTGCGGACGAGGGTCTCGGCGATCTCCAGGGCCTGCTCCCCCGTATCGGGCTGGGAGATGAGCAGGTCGTCGGTGTTGACGCCGATCTTCCGGGCATAGACGACGTCCAGGGCGTGCTCGGCGTCGATGAAGGCGGCCAGCCCGTTCTGCTTCTGGGCCTCCGCGACGATGTGGAGGGCCAGGGTCGTTTTGCCGCCCGATTCGGGGCCGAAGATCTCGATGATCCGCCCCCGCGGGACGCCGCCGACACCCAGGGCGATGTCCAGGCTCAGGGACCCCGTGGGGATGGCCGGCACATCCGCCGGAGGCTCGCCGCCGCCGAGGCGCATGATCGCGCCCTTCCCGAACTGACGCTCGATCTGGCTGATGGCCAGGTCCACCGCTTTCTCCCGATTGAAGTCCGATGTCATTGTTTCCTCCCTTATGGATTTGATTCGGCAACGTGCCGCGATTTCATGCAATCCGTGTCCGGCCGGGACTCAGGAATCGTCCCGCCGCCGTTCCTTCCCGAAGGGCCAGGAGGCGAGTTTCGTATAGACGGCTCCCTGGGGCAAGAGGTCGCTCTGGAAGAGGCACAGATCCCGGGCAACAAACCCTCCCGCCGTCCACTCCGCTGCCTCCTCCATCGCCCCGGCCAGCCCGGCGAGTCCCCGGGGCGTCTTGATCCGTCCCAGGGTCAGGTGGGGACGGAACGGGCGGTCCTCCCGGGGGAATCCCTCCGCTTCCAGGGCCGCCTCGATGGACTTCTGGAGTACGATCAGTGGGTGGATATCCCCCTCCATTCCCATCCAGAGGACCCGGGGTCGGCTGGAGCCGGGGAACACGCCCATTTTCCGGACCTCGATGCGGAGCGGAGACGTCCCCATGGCGAGGGGCTCCACGATCCGGGAGATCCGTTCCACGTCGGCCGGTGCGATATCCCCGAAGAACTTCAGGGTCAGGTGGATCCCCCGGGGGCGTACCCAGGAAATCGTTCCCTGGATCTTTCGTTTCAGGCGCTCCTGGTGGCTGCCGATCTGCCGGAGGACCTCCTCCGGAGGGTCGATGGCCAGGAAGGCCCGGATGCTCTTTCCGTCAGGCATCGTCCGGCTCCCCCTTCAGGTAGCGCAGGAGGAGAATCAGGGCCGTCTGGGCCGTCATGACCTTGTTCCGGCGGCGAGGCCAGCGGAAGCAGAAGCGGCGGCAACGGGTCTCCCGGCCGTCGGAGAGGGCGATGAAGACCGTTCCCACCGGCTTTTCCTCCGTTCCCCCCGAGGGGCCGGCAATGCCCGTGGAGGCGAGTCCCAGGTCCGTTCCCGAGATTCGCCGCACCCCTTCCGCCATGAGGCGTGCCGTTTCCTCGCTCACGGCGCCGTGCCTGAGGAGGACGTCTTCCGGCACCCCCAGGAGGTCCCGCTTGGCCTCGTTGCTGTAGGTCACAAGGCCGCGCTCGAAGCAGACGGAGCTGCCGGGGACGTCGGTGAGACGGTCGGCGATCAGCCCGCCCGTGCAGGACTCTGCCACGGCGAGGGTCTTCTTCTGTTCTGTCAGGAAAGCGCCGACGACCCCTTCGAGGGTCTCGTCGTCCCGGGCGAAGATGTGCCGGGCGAGGCGGCTCTCGACCTCCCGCGTGGCCTCCCTCAGGATTTTTTCCGCTTCCTCCTCCCGGCTGTGCCGGATGGTCAGTACGATGTGGTTCTCGGGGAAGTTCGGGTAGAAGCCCACATCGACCCCGTGGGCCGCAAAGTCCAGGTCGGCCAGGGCCTCGTCCACCGCCGCCTCCGAGAGGCCGAAGGACTTGAGGGTTTTGGTCCTGATGAAGGGAGTGTCGCCGGGAAAGGCCCGGGCGAGGAGGGGCAGGACTCCCTCCGGGAGCATCCGCTGCACTTCCGCGGGGACGCCCGGGATCACGGCCACGATCTTCCCGTCCGTCCGGACGGCAAACCCGGCGGCCGTCCCCGTCGGATTCGGGATCACCTCCGCCCCGGCGGGAAATACGGCCTGCTTCGCGTTGTTTTCGGTCCATTTGAGGCGGTATCTCTCGAAAATGCCCCGGATATGGGCCAGGACCGCCTCGTCGGTGTACAGGCCGAGGCCGAAGGCCTGTGCCACGGCCGCCGTCGTGATGTCGTCCGCCGTGGGGCCCAGCCCGCCGGTGATGATCACGGCATCGGCCAGGGAGAGCACGTGGTTCAGGGCGCCCCCGATCGCCTCGAAGCTGTCGCCCACGCTCATCATGACCGGGACCTGCCAGCCCCGGGACCGGGCGGTCCGGGCGATGAGGGCCGCGTTGGCGTCCTGGATCCGTCCTCCTGTCAGTTCGTTGCCAATGGTCAGTATCGCGATCTTCATGTCGTTGATGGTCCGGAGTCTCCGGTCCGGGACGGTCGGGGCTCCGGAGGGCTAAAACCCGAACACCCGGATCGCCAGGTGAAGGAGGATGCTTCCGTAGATTCCCGCCGCCACGTCGTCCAGGACGACTCCATAGCCGCCGGGTGCCTTCCGCTGAAGGAAACCGGCGGGAAAGGGTTTGACAATATCCAGAAGGCGGAAGAGCAAAAATCCCGCCGCCAGGTGGGACGGCGTGGGGGAAATGAAGCTCATGGTCCACAGGAAACCGACGACTTCGTCGAGGACGATCTTCTGGGAATCCTTCTCCTGGAAGATCCTCTCCGCCCGTCCGGTGATCCAGAACGCCGCCCCGGTGCAGCCGAGGAGGACCGCCAGGTATACCGGTGGGGACAGGGGAGAAAAGAGCAGGAACAGGGGAATGCCCAGAAGGGTCCCCGCCGTTCCGGGAGCAACCGGGACATGTCCCAGGCCGAGGCCCGTCGCCGCTGCCTTGATCAGTTTCTCGACCAGAAATCCGCCTTCAGGGGAAACAGGATGGGTCTGCACGGTGATTAGCCTTTTTCCCGGGGCCTGTCAATGACGAGAATCGGCCGCAACCGGCGCCCCGGGTCACAGGCCGATCAATCGGGCCAGATGAAAGGAAGCGATGCCCATGGTCATGGAAAGGGCCAGCATCGCAATGAAGGACGCGGAGAACCATTGCCGGCTGTCCATTTCCCGGCGCAGGACCGCCAGGGTGGCCGCACAGGGCACGAAGAGCATCAGGACCACCAGGAAGGCCAGGGCGGAGGCCGGGGCCAGGGCCTGGGGCAGGATGCCGATCAGCCCCTCGTCGCCCACGCCGTAGAGGACGCCCAGGGTGGCGATGGCGTTTTCCTTGGCCACGATGCTCGTCAGGAGGGCGACGATCAGTTTCCAGTCGAATCCCAGGGGGGTGCCCAGCGGCTCCAGCAGCCGTCCGAGCCAGGCGAGTGCGCTCTCCTCCACCGTCGCCCCGGGCCAGTGGGACAGGATCCATACCGCCACGGAGACCGCCAGGATGATCGTCCCGGCCTTCCGGATGAAGGCGGCCGTCCGGAACCAGACGACAGTGGCGATCGTCCGCAGGTTCGGCTTGTGGTAGAGGGGCAGCTCCATGATGAAGGGCATCGGTTCTCCCCGGAGAAGGATCCGGCCGGCCGCCATGCCCACGATCCCCAGGAGAAGAATGTTGACCGCCAGGACCGACCAGGCGACCAGGGCGGCCCGGGGGCCGAACACGGCGGCGGAGACGAAGGTCAGGACCGCCAGCCGAGCCGTGCAGGGGATGAAGGGAGAAAGGAACATGGTCAGGAGCCGCTCCTTGCGGGACTCGATGATCCGTGCCCCCATCACCGCGGGTACGTTGCAGCCGAAGCCGAGGCACAGGGGGATGAAGCTCTTCCCATGGAGGCCGATGAGGTGCATGAACCGGTCCATGACGAAGGCCGCCCGGGCCATGTAGCCCACATCTTCCAGGATCGCGAGGAACAGGAAGAAAATGATCAGGATCGGGACGAAGGTCAGGACCGTTCCCGCCCCGCCGAAAGCCCCCTCGATGAGAATGCCCTTCAGCCAGGGATGGGCGCTTCCCATCCAGGTTTCCAGGCTCTGTGCCGCCGAGGAGAACAGCCCTTCCAGCAGCTTCTGAAGGGGAAAGCCGATCCAGTACGTGGCGGCGAAGATCAGGCCGAAGGCGCCCAGGAGAATGGGGATGCCGAACACGGGGCGCGTCAGGATATGGTCGATCCGGTCCGTCAGGACGACCTCGCCCATGCGGAAGCGGGAGATGGCCGCCCGGGTGACCTCCTCGATCCAGTCGTATCGACCCCCGACAACGGCATGGAGGGCGTCCTCGTGCTGGACCAGGAGCGCCTGGATCCGGCTCCGGATCTCGGCGGGAACCTCCGCATCCACCAGTTTTGTGATTTCGGGATCTCCCTCCATCAGCTTGATGGCCACCCACGGGGCGTTGTAGCCGCAGGTGTTGGCGGGGAGCGATTCGGGGAAATGCTTGCTCACCAGGTCGACGATCTCCCGGTAGATGGCCTGATGGTCGCTGGACACGCCCGGGACCCTGGGATGATAGGAAACCTCCCCCTTCTGGAGGGCGATCAGCTTGTTCACCAGTTCCCGGACGCCGCGGTTCTTTACGGCCACCATGGGAACCACGGGAATCCCGAGGGATGACTGGAGGGCGTTGACGTCGATGGAAATTCCCTGGTCCTCCGCCACGTCCAGCATGTTCAGGGCGATAACGACGGGGGGACCCAGGAGCAGGATTTCCGTGAGGAGATAGAGGCTTCGCTCCAGGCCGGCCGCATTGACCAGGAGGACGATCACGTCGGGCCTCTCGTGGACGATGAAATCCCGGGCGACCTTTTCCTCCTCGGAGCAGGCCGTGAGGCTGTACGTCCCGGGGAGGTCCACGATCCGCATTTCAACCTCGCCGGAGTGGTGGACTCCTTCTTTCTTCTCCACCGTTTTCCCCGGCCAGTTTCCCACGTGCTGGGACAGCCCGGTGAGGATGTTGAATATGGTGGACTTCCCGATGTTCGGCTGGCCCGCCAGGGCCACGAGAAGCCGCCGGCTTTCCTCCTTTTCGGGGAGAGGCTCCCCGGCGGCTTCGGGAAGGATCTGAACGAGGATCTTTTCCGCTTCTCCTATTCCCAGGGCAACACGGCCGTCCCCGACCTGGACGATCAGCGGGCCCCCGCCGCTCCGGCGCAGCACCTTCAGCCGCGTCGCCGGTGCGATCCCCATGGAGGCAAGGCGCGACATGAAGGCGTTCCCTCCGATCAGGGAGAGGACCTGTGCGATGTCTCCTTCCTTGAGGGTCGAAAGGGGAACTCCTTCTTCCTTCATGCGTCAGGGCCTTTCGGGGATCTTGGTGAATCCGGGATCGCTCATTCGGAACCCCGGGAAATAGTTATTGTTCCACCCGGCAAATATATGCAGCGGAGTCGGCGGGTCAAGAATTATTCCGTTTTCAGGCGGGACGGTTTCAGGGATGCCACCAGGATCGCCGCCGCCAGCAGGAGAATCAGGTCCATCCACCATGCCGCCGTGTACGATCCGAAGCGGTCATAGATCATGCCGCTGACGATGGCGCCCGTGCTGCCGCCGATGCCGGCGACGAAAAAGGTGAGCATGCCGTAGGATGCCCCGAGAACGAGGCTTCCAAACCGGTCCGCCAGGAGATACGGCATCAGCGGGGCGATGGATCCGTAACCGAAGCCGAAGAGCAGGGCGTAAAGGACCATGTGGTTCATGGTGGAGGCCACGAGGAGAACGCCCACGCCGGCGGCCATGAAAAGAAAGCCCAGGCTTGCCGCGTACTTTGCATCCCGGAGCCGGTCCGAGAGCCAGCCGAAGAAGAAGCGGCCGCCGATGCTGGCCAGCCCGATGTACCCGGGCAGCAGGGCCGCCTTGATCAGGTCGATGCCGAGCTCCATGCCGAAGGCCGTCTGGTGGATGAACGCCGAGATCTGGGCCACCAGGGCGAAGGTATAGCAGAGGCTGAGAACCCAGTAGCGCGAGTCGCGGAGAACCTGATTCATGGGCATGCCCGGAGCCACCGCCGGCGGGGGCGTTTCTTCGGGATGCGACGGCGGCGCCTCGCCGTCGGGATGCAGGCCGTAGTCCTCCGGCCGTGTCTTTCCCATGAGGGTCTGCGCCGTGATGACCCCGAGCACGAGGACGAGGCCGCCGAGGATCCAGAATCCCCAGGGCCAGCCCCATTGCTTGACGGCATAGCCGACCAGCGGGGAAAGAAGCATGCTCCCGACCCCGATTCCGACGGAGGCGATGCCGATGGCGAGGCCCCGTTTCCGCTGGAACCATTTTGCCACCGTGGAGCTGCCCACGACGGCCCCGAGACAGGATGTGCCGATGCCGGCGAGGAGCCCGTAGGTCAGGTACAGATGCCAGGGCTCCCGGACGAATCCCGTCAGGAAGAGGGCCGTGGCCAGGGTCACGGCCCCGAAGGTCATGACCCAGCGCGGGGCGATCCGGTCCAGGAGCCTGCCCGAGAAGATCCCCCCGATTCCGTAGACGACCATTGTGATGGAGGGAGCGAGGGAAATAGCCGAGCGCGACCAGGACAGGTCTTCCGTGACGGGCTTGACGAAGATGGTGAAACAGTAGGTTGTGCCGTGATTGAGCCCCATCAGGACGAAGGCCCCGAAAACCACGTACCAGCCCCAGTAGATTGTTTTCCGTTGCATGAGTGTTCCTGACGGCCTGGAATACCGCGTCCGGCCGCCGTTTTCTTGGAGCTGGCTCTGCGGCCGGCGCGCTGTGCCGGTGCCGCAACATGTAGGCGGAAAAGGCATTCCTGTCAACCAAAGGTTGCCGCTGTTCCTTTACGGCGTGCCCCCTCCTGTGATAGGACCATCACCGGATCAATCCCGGAGGACCATGCAATCTTCCCTGTCCCGTTCCCGAAAACGAAGGGTCGCCCGCCCGGGCGGACCCCAGAAAGCGCCTGTCCGGATGAAGCCGGATGCGGACCCGCTTCTGCGGAGCGTGTTCTCGCGCATCGGCCGGCCCCCGGAGGCCCCGTTCGTTCCCGATCCCTTCCAGCTTGAGGCGCTGGAAGCGGTCCGGCAGTCCGACTGCCTGGTCACGGCGCCCACGGGATCCGGCAAGACCTGGATCGCCGAGCAGGCCATCGAGGACGTTTTCCGCCGCGGCGGCCGCGCCTGGTACGCCTCCCCCCTCAAGGCCCTGACGAATGCCAAGTGGGTCGAGTTCGGCCAGCAATTCGGGGCGGATCACGTCGGAATCCTGACGGGAGACACGAAAGAGAATCCCGACGCGCCGATCATCGTCGGGACGACGGAGATCCTGCGGAACCAGCTTTACGACGCGATGCACCAGGGAAAAGACCTGCCCTGCGACCTGGTGATTCTCGACGAGGCCCACTACCTGGGGGATCCCGACCGGGGGGTCGTCTGGGAGGAGATCATGATCTACCTGCCGGCACGGGTCAACCTCCTGCTCCTCTCCGCCACGATCGGCAACGCCGAGGAGATCGCCTCCTGGCTTTCGTCGCTGCGGGATAAACCGTGCCGGGTCGTGCGGGAGACGGGTCGTCCCGTTCCCCTCTTCCCCCTGTTCCTGCACCCTACGGGGCGGATCATGCCGTTTCTGGAACAGCGGCGCCTCTATGGGAAGGTGGCGGAGTTCTCCGTCGCCGGCAGTTCGCCGGCGGGGCGCGGCCGGCCGCCCCATTTCGGCGACATCCTCCGGGTACTCCGGGAATATCATCTCCTGCCGGCGATCTTCTTTCTCAAGTCCCGGTCCGAGTGCGACGGAGCCCTGAAAACCTGCCGGAGCGGTCCGGGCGTTCATGCCGGAGAGGCCTTTCGGGAGGATGTCGGGGAGCTGTTTTCCCGCTTTCCCTACCTGGAGCAGCACCGCCAGTTCCACGACCTCCAGCGCTGGCGCGTGGCGGCCCACCATGGCGGGCAGCTTCCGGCCTGGAAATTCTTTGTCGAGCGGATGATGAAACAGGGCCACCTGGAGGCCATTTTCGCCACCTCCACCGTGGCGGCCGGGGTGAATTTCCCCGCCCGGACCATCGTCCTGTTCAACTCGGACATCTTCGACGGCCACTCCTTCAATCCCCTGACGGGGACGGCCTTCCACCAGATGACCGGCCGGGCGGGTCGGCGCGGTCAGGACAAGATCGGCTTCCTGGCCCTCGTCCCGGGGCGGTTCCTGGATGTCTCCCATGTCCGGCGGCTTCTCTTCCGGGAGGCCGAGCCCATCGAGAGCCGGATCCGCAACGACTTCTCCATGGTCCTGAACCTGCTCCTGTCGCAGACACCGGAGGACGTGCGGGTCATCTTCGAGCGCTCCTTCGCCGCCTTCCAGGCCGCCGCCCGCGGGAAGAAGCCGGGGCGCGGGCTCTGGGAGGGATTCATCCGGCACCTTGAATTCCTGAAAAAGGAGGGCTTCGTGGGGGAGGACGACCGGCTGACGGAGAACGGCCTGTGGGCCTCGAAGCTGCGGCTGGACCATCCGCTCCTGATCGCCGAGGGGCTTCGGCGGGAGGCCTTCCCGGCTAAGGACGAGCGGCTCTTCGCCGCCGCCATCGCGCCCTTCGTCTATGACGGCGACCTGGACGTGAAGTTCGAGTCGAAGAAGATCCCGCGAGCCTTCCGGGAGGCCGTGGGAAAGGTTGCATCGGTCCTCAAGCCGCTCCTGGACCGGATGAAGGCCGCCGGGTTCCCTGTCCAGCCGCTCCGGCTCTGGCCGGCCCTGGTGGTGTACGACTGGGCCCGCGGCGTCCCCTGGGACGACATCATCCGCAGGACCGGGATCAACGACGGCGACCTGGCCATGCTGGTCCTTCGCACGGCGGACAACCTGCGGCAAATCGCATCACTCCGCGAGAGCCACCCGGAGACGGCGGAACTGGCAGCAAAAGGGCGGGAGGCGATCCTCCGGGAGCCCGTCGTGTTCGAGTGGGAGTAAGACCCCCCCGATTTTACAATGCAGTGTTCGATCCTCTGTGTGCCGGATTCCTGCAGGACAACCCTATCACTTATTAAACACCTATTGACATATCCGGAAAGTTTCGGCAGTCTTGCGCCAATCAAACCATAGCCGGACGACCATATTCTCGAAGAAATCCTTTTACGAACGATAGAGTACAGCACAGGCGCACAGGCCGCCGTTCCGGAGCACTCATGTTACGAACGACTCGATGTTGGTTATGGGTAATCATCCTTCTCTTTTCGTATCCTCTCGCCTCATTTGCCGCCGATCCCGAAAACGCCGTTCCCCGCTTTGATATCCGTGGGTACGAGGTGCGGGGGAACACCATCCTTCCCGCGGACAGGGTGGAGGCCATCCTGGCCCCCTTCACCGGGAAGGACAGGGACTTCGGAACCGTCCAGGGGGCCGTGGAGGCGCTTGAAAAGGAATACAGGGGCGGCGGCTTCAGCATGGTGGCCGTCGTGCTGCCGGAGCAGGAGATGCAGGACGGCGTCATCCGCCTGCAGGTCATCGAGTATCGCATCGGCAGAATCGCCGTCGAGGGGAACCGATTCTTCGACGAGCGAAACATCCTGAGAAGCCTCCCGGCCCTGCAGCCGGGGAAAACCCCCGATATCGACGCCCTGTCGCGGAGCCTCAACCTGGCGAACGAGAATCCCGCCAAGAAGACGGACCTGAAGTTCAAGAGCGGCGAGGGACAGGAAGTGGATGCGACCGTCACCGTGAAGGACGAGAAGCCCTGGCGGGCGGGCGTCTCCCTCGACAACTCCGGGGATAAGCACACCGGCCGCTCGCGGATGGGATTTCTCCTGCAGCACGGCAACGTTGCGAACCTGGACCATGTCCTGACGCTGCAATACATCACGTCACCGGAAAACCTGGACGACGTCCACATATTCGGCCTGGGTTACCACATGCCGCTCTATTCGCCGGGATCCTCCATCGATATCATCGCCGCCCATTCCAACGTGGACTCCGGCTCCGTGAACGTCGCCACCTACAACATGGGCATCAGCGGCAAGGGGACCGTGCTGGCGCTCCGGTACAACCAGAACCTCACCCGGATCGGCGACTACGAGCACAGGCTGATCCTGGGGCTGGAATACAAGGCGTTCGAGAACGACGTCCAGTATCTTGGGTACCAGCTGGGGCACAACGTGACCGTTCATCCCTTGAGCCTCACCTATGCGGGGACGCTCACCCGGATGAAGCATACCGCCGGTTTTTACCTGACGGGTGTTCAGAACCTGTCATGGAGTCTGGACGGCCGGGACGGGGAGGCCAATTTCGCCAGCGCCCGCGCCGGCTCGTCCATGGAGTACACGATCCTTCGTTACGGCGGGAATTTCATGCTGATGCCGGGGGGAGACTGGCGCGTGCGGGCCGTCTTCAACGGCCAGTATACGCAGAATGCGCTCGTGTCGGGCGAGCAGTTCGGGCTCGGCGGGGCAGCCTCCGTCCGCGGCTTGCAGGAGCGGGCGTACGCCAACGACTACGGATATTCGGGGAGCATCGAGGTGTACTCCCCGGATCTGCTTCGGCTCGCCGG
Source organism: Syntrophales bacterium (assembly GCA_035363115.1). Lineage (NCBI taxonomy): Bacteria > Pseudomonadati > Thermodesulfobacteriota > Syntrophia > Syntrophales > Syntrophales bacterium. The sequence goes on from DAOSEM010000005.1 coordinate 19,334, forward strand.
CGTCTCCGCCGTCCAGGCGCGCCTGCTGGCCTTCTGCGACCACGGCCAGGCCCGGCGCAACAAGCCGGTCGCCGGCGATACGGTCGCCGTCGAGGCCACGAGCATCGGTCCCGGGCTGCGCATCACCGACGGCAGGCATTTTTCCGTTTCCATCGATTACGGTATCGTGATGGAACCTCCCGAGGACGGCACGACCCGCTGGAGCGGCATGTGGCACCTCTCGGCGAGCTTTCTGTTCTGAAGGGTGAACGGGCAAGGAGCATGACATGAAGACGAAACGCCGCAGGATACGAACCATCGCCCGGATGGCCGGGAGCCTTTTTATCACGGCCGTGCTGCTTTTCTTCAGCGCGGACGCCGCCGTGGCGTTCCCGACCGGACCGCAGGTCGTCAACGGGCAGGTCGGCTTCTCACCCCAGGGGAGCACGCTGACCATCACCAACAGCCCCGGTTCGATCATCAACTGGCAGGCGTTTTCGATCGGTGCCGGCGAGGCCGTCCGCTTCGTACAGCAGAGCAGCGCCAGCTCCGTCCTGAACCGGGTCGTCGGACAAGACGCCTCCCTGATCATGGGCCTCCTGCAGTCCAACGGCATGGTCTTTCTCATCAACCCCAACGGCATCTTCATCGGGCCGGGGGCCCGGATCGACGTCAACGGATTCATCGCCTCGACCCTGGGTCTCAGCGACCAGGATTTCCTCGCGGGAAAATACAATTTCACCGCCGGAGCCTCGGCGGCGGCCATTCAGAACCAGGGCACCATCTCGACGCCTCCCGGCGGGAAGGTCTACCTGATCGCGCCGAATGTCGAAAACAGCGGACTCATCTATTCCCCTGGCGGAGACGTCATGCTGGCGGCGGGGCAGAGCGTGCAGATGGTCGACTCGCTAAGCTCCGACATCGCCGTCGTCGTGAGCGCCCCCGCGGATACGGCGCTGAACCTGGGACAGATCCTCGCCGAGGGCGGAAGGGCCGGAATGTACGGCGGGCTGATCTATCAGAACGGCCTGGTCAGCGCGGACAGCGCAACGGTCGGAGAGGGCGGCAGGATTGTCTTCAGGGCGACGAACGGGGTCACCCTGGGTGCCGGGAGCGTCACAACGGCCAACGGCGCCGGGGGAGGGAAGATTGAAATCCGGAGCGACGATGGGACAACCGCCGTTTCGGGCACCGTCACGGCGACGGGGACGGACGGTAATGGAGGCGACATCGCGATCCTGGGCGATCATGTCGAAATCACCGGTGCCGCCCTTGTGGACGCCTCGGGAGGAAGCGGCGGCGGCTCCATCCTGGTCGGCGGCGATTACCAGGGCGCAAACGCGGCCGTCCCGAACGCCGAGACGACCCATGTCGGAAGCGGCGCCGTCATCCGGGCGGACGCCCTGGCGGCAGGCAACGGCGGCAAGGTGGTCGTCTGGGCCGACGACACGACGTCGTTTTACGGCTTCATCAGCGCCCGAGGCGGGGAAGGCGGCGGCAACGGCGGCAGCGTCGAGGTCTCGGGCAGGCAGACGCTTGTATACAGGGGACTGACGGATGTCCGGGCACCGCTGGGGACGACGGGCACGCTGCTCCTGGACCCGACCAACTACTTCATTATGTCTGTCGGCGGTGACATCACCGGGGCGGACCTGGGGGCACAGCTCGAATTGGCCAGTGTCACCATCCAGACCGCTGGCCTCGGGGCGGATATGGGGTACATCTCCGTTGAAGATACGGTGACTTGGGCGAGCGCGAACCGGCTCACCCTGAGTGCCCATAGCGACGTCGTAGTGAAGAACGTCATCACCAATACCGGCGGCGGGAGCCTGGTCCTCCGGGCCGATTCGAATGGAGACGGAACGGGAGACGTCAGTTTTGACATACTCGGCCATGCAAACATGACGGGCGGCGGGCTCGTGTCGATTTACTACAACCCGCCGGCCGGTTACGGCACGCCGACGGACTATACGGCCAACGTGACCGGTGTCACGCCGATGGCCTACATGCTGGTCAACACCGTGACGGACCTCCAGAACATCAACAACAACCTGGCCGGATACTATGCCCTCGGGACGGACATCGATGCCAGTGTCACGACCGGCTGGAATGCAGGAGCCGGTTTTCTGCCCCTGGGCGATGACAGCCTGATCGAGGCGCAGTCGTTCCGGGGTATCTTTGATGGACTCGGCCACACCATCACCGGCCTTTTCATCAACCGGCCCGCATCGAATTACATCGGCCTCTTCGGGGGCTGTACCGCGGCGGCAGTCATCCGGAACGTCGGGATGGAAAACGTCGATATCACCGGAAATTTCCAGGTCGCCGGTCTGGTGGCGCACACCGGCGGCAGCATCGACAACTGCTACGTGACCGGATCGGTGACGGGATTAGACAATACCGTCGGCGGGCTGGTGGCTCTGACTACGGGAAGCGTCACTAACTGTTACAGCCTCGCTGATGTGGCCGGGATTGATTTCGTCGGGGGGCTGATCGGCTCGGTCTATTCTGCCAGCGGAACGGTCACCAACAGCTACAGCGCGGGAGCCGTAAGCGGCGGCATCAGTGGCGGATTGATCGCACATAATGCGGACACTTCCTACACAAACGTAACCAGCAGTTACTGGGACACTACTATACCCGGTGCCCTGTCAACCAGTGCCGGCGGCACGGGAAAGACCACCGCGGAGATGCAGACCCAGGCGACGTACGTCGGCTGGGACTTCGTGAACACGTGGCAGCTCAGCGCGGGCCAGTACCCGAAGATCACCGGGCTGGCGGAAGGGACGGCCCCCCCCCCTGTCGTTCCGGTGACTCCGGCAGCAGGAACGACGACTTCCGTCACGACCCTGACGGATGCGGCGGCCGCGGGCACCAATGCTACGGCAGGCAATACAGTCACGGCCCTCGCAACGGTTACGGAGACGGCCGGTACGCCGGGAGAAGATGAAGAAGACCGCAAGAAAGGTGAAGAACGTGGAGAAGGAACGCAACAAACCGGCGATGGGGCACAAGGCGGAACGGGCACGACGTATTGCAATTAGCCTGTTTGTCCTGTCCCTTGTCCTGCTGTCGTTCACGGATTCCTTTGCCGGCGTGAAGGCGGGGACGGTGACGCACCTGAGCGGACCCCTGTTCGCGAAGAAGGCCGACGGGAAGACATGGGCCTTGTCAGTCAATTCCATCGTCGAGCAAGGCGACATCCTGATGACTGAAAAGAAGACCCATGCCCGGATCCGCTTCCTCGACAACAGTGTGATCACCCTCCGTCCCAACAGCCAGATGAAGATTTCGCGGTTCTACTTCGAGCAGGCCGCACCGCAGAAAGACGCCGCCTTTTTCGATCTGGTCAAGGGAGGCGCCCGCTCCGTCGTGGGGCTGATCGGCAGGAGGGGCAGCCAGAACAGCTACCGGATGGTCACGGAGAACGCCACGGCCGGGGTGCGAGGCACGATTTACGACTGCCGTGTCTGCAAGGGAGACTGCGGATCCCTCCGGGACGGGACCTATTTCTTCGTCGTCGAGGGAGTGATTTCCGTCAGCAATGAAGGCGGTTCGGTGAATGTCGGGGCGGGCCAGTACGCATACGTCCGGGATGCCCTGTCGATGCCCGTGATCCTGCCCGAGAACCCGGGCCTTGACTTTACGACGCCCCCCTCAATGGAAGGGGCGGGCGGGGGAGGCGATCCGGGAAGCGCGGCCTGCAACTGTACGATGCGCTGACCGGGAGACGGTGCAAAGGATCCTGTTTGGGAAAACCGGCTGAATAAACAAGGGGTTGCGATCATCGTCGCAACCCCTTGTTTGTATGATGGTAGTCCCATGGAGAGTTGAACTCCAGTTTCCGGCGTGAGAGGCCAGCGTCCTAACCACTAGACGATGGGACCATATTCTGGCTGGGGGACAAGGATTCGAACCTCGGTAGCAAGATCCAGAATCTTGTGTCCTACCACTAGACGATCCCCCAGCATTTTTCCTGGGGAAAGAGCCATTTATTGAAAAACCAAAACCTTGTCAAGGCGAAATTCAGGACGCCTTCCGGAAGATCGCGGCGAAAAAACCGTCCGTTCCATGGCGATGGGGAAGGGTGCGAAAGAACCCCTGTGCATCCACGAGTTCTTCCGGGATCTCCACACTTGCCCGCACCTGCTGGAAGTCCCTGTGCCGGCGGATGAAATCCGCAACGAGATCCTCGTTTTCCTGCCTCAGGAGGGTGCAGGTGCTATAGACGAGGGCTCCGCCGGGCATCACGCAGGAGGCGCCGCGGTCCAGGAGCCTTCCCTGGAGGCCGCTCAGCGGGGGGATGTCCGAAGGGCGGAGACGCCACTTGATCTCCGGGTTCCTGCGCAGCGTGCCCAGGCCCGAGCAGGGCGCATCCACCAGGACGATGTGAAAGGATTCACGGAAACGCTCCCCGAGGTCCTCCGTGGCGTCCGCCAGGTGTGTCCGGATCGAGCGGATGCCCAGCCGGGCCGCGTTCTTCTCCAGTTCCTGGAGCTTCTCCGGGCCGGAATCCACCGCCAGGATCGACGCCCCGTCCTCCGTCCGCTCCGCCAGATGGGTCGCTTTCCCTCCCGCACCGGCGCACAGGTCGAGGATCCTGTCTCCCGCCCGCACGTCGAACAGGCGGGCCACCAGCTGGGAAGCCTCGTCCTGAATGGTGATCTTCCCGGCCTTCCAGCATGATAGCTCACGGATCGGATGGCCCGTGTGGGGAAGGAGCAGGCCGTCGGGAGACCAGGGCGTTTCCTCCGCGGCGATGCCTTCCGCCGCCAGCTCCTCGCGCACGTCGCGCCGGGTCGTCCGGAGTGCGTTCACGCGGGCGGCGAGCGGCGGGATCCCGTTGCCGGCCCGGCAGAGATCCGCGGTCTCCTCGATGCCGTATTGTCGGATCCACTGCTTGACGAGCCACACCGGGTGGGAATGAACGATGGAGAGCCGGCCCGCGGGGTCCTTCGTTCCGGAAGGAAGGGGAACTTCATCCTTCCGGCGCACGGCGTTCCGGAGCAGGCCGTTGACGAAGGGCACCGTGCGGGCGTCCACCCGCTTCGCGAGGCCGACGGCCTCGTTCACCGCCGCGTAATCGGGGATCCGGTCCGTGAAGTGGATCTGGTACAGGGCCGTCCTCAGGATGTTCCGGACAGGCGTGGAGACGGCAGGGGACCGCTTTTCGCAGAGCGAGCGGATGATCCAGTCCAGGTAGCCCCTCATCCGCAGGGTGCCGTAGACAAGCTGCGTCAGGAGGGCACGGTCGGACGGTTCGTCGAAAACCTGGCTGGAAAGGACCTCGTCGAGGAGCGGCTCCGCGAAGGCGCCGGTGGTGTCGACGCGCGTGAGAATCTCGACGGCGGCACGGCGGGGCGAGGATTTCATTCCGCGGGCCGCGCTTCCGGGGAATCCGTCAGGAATCCGCTCCGGGGTCGGTAACCCCGGAAGAAATCCCCAACGGGCATGCGTTTCTTGCTCTCCATCTGGATGTCCCTGAGGATCACGATGCCGTTCCCGGCGGAGACCTCAAGCCCGCCGTCCCGGAGGGATCCGATCTTCCCGGGAGGCTCCGTCACGGGCTGTTCCTGTGCGGATGCCGAGAACACCTTCACCTGCTTCCCGTCCAGCCACGTGCAGGCGCAGGGCGCAGGGGCGAGGCCGCGGACCAGGTTGACGATCTCCGAGGCGGGCCGCTCCCAGCGGATCAGGCTGTCTTCCCGGGTCAGCTTCGGCGCGAGCGTTGCGAGGTGCGATTCCTGGGGACGCCGGTGGACCGTTCCGGCCAGCAGGCCCTCAATCGTCCGGACGAGCAGGCCGGCTCCGCTTGCGGCCAGGCGGTCGTGGAGCTCCCCGGCGTTCTCCTCCGCGCCGATGGGGGTCTCTTCCTGGAGGAGGATGTCGCCGGTGTCCATCCCCTCGTCCATGAACATGATGGTGACGCCGGTGACGCGCTCGCCCCGGATGAGGGTCCAGTTGATCGGCGCCGCGCCTCGATATTTCGGGAGCAGCGAGGGGTGAACGTTGAGGCAGCCTAGAGGGGGGGCTTCCAGGACGGCCTTGGGCAGGATCTGGCCGAAGGCGGCCACGGCCACCAGGTCCGGGCGCAGGCGGTGGAGCGTGTCGAGGAAGGATGCGTCCCGGACCCGATCGGGCTGGAAAACCTCGATGCCCAGTTCCTCCGCTCTCTCTTTCGCCGGCGGAGGGGCGAGGTGCTTGCCTCTTCCCTTGGGGCGGTCGGGCTGCGTCACGACCCCGACGACGGGGTATCCGGCCCGGACGAGCGCATCCAGGGAAGGGACGGCGAATTCAGGGGTGCCCATGAACAGGACGGCAGGCTTCGTCATCGTCCGGTCTCCTCTCATTTCCCCAACAGGGAGGCCAGGGTTTCCTCGGGGTTCCGGCAGGGCATGCAGGCGAGTCCCCCGTCCGGACTGACGATGGCGAGGGAGGGAACGCCCCGGACACCGAACGCCTCCGATACCTGCCCGGTCTCGTCCAGGAGCATCCTGTAGGGGAGCTGGTACTGTGAGGCGAAGCGGGACACCTTGCTCTTCGACTCGAGGATGTCGATGCCGACCATGACCAGTCCCTTCGGCTGGAAGCGGGCGTAAAGCTCCTTGTAGTAAGGAATTTCGGAGCGGCAGGTGGAGCACCAGGTCGTGGAAAAGACGATCAGGGTCGTTTTCCCCTGCTGGTCGCGGAGTCGGAATTTCTGTCCATTGACGTCCTGGAGCGTGAAATCCGGGGCCTGGCCCGCCGCGGGACCGGGGCCGGGGCCGGTCCGGACCGGCGGAGGCGGGGCGTCGCAGGAGGCCAGGAGAAGAATGCCCGCCAACAGAAGCAGAATAAGCGGGTTCTGCAACCTTTTATATCTATCAAACGTTCTCATTCGATTCTTGTCACCCCCAGAACATACCGGCCTGGATCAGGAAATACTCCCCGCTCCCGATGAGGATCCAGCCGAGGATTTTGCGGATCCGCTCCATCCACAGGCCAGACTTCGGCAGGCCCGCCAGCAGGGCCGAGAACGTCCCCAGCAGAATCAGCAGCGTGCCCATGCCGAAGGAGAAAACGAAAAGCAGGGCCATGGCGAAGGGGACATTCTGCTGCGTCGCGACGTAACCGAGCAGGACGGCCAGAATCGGCGCCGTGCAGGGGCCGACGATGAAGCCGGCCGTCACGCCCATCAGGAGGCCGCCGGCCATACCCCGGATCCGTCCGCCGGCCTGCAGTTTCCCGACCCACCCAGGCACCGGGACGGACAGGGAGAATACGTCCAGCATGGAAAGCCCCATCAGCAGGCAGAGATTCCCGACGGCAAAGGAAATCCAGGGACTAGACTGAAACTGTCCGAACAGACGGCCCGACAGGGCCGCCATAGCGCCAAACCCGCTGTATGTCAAGGACATGCCCGCCACATAGACAAGGGACAGAAGCAGGGCCCGACGTCGCGATCCCGCTCCCTGGTTCCCGATGTAGGCGACGGTGATCGGGATAACAGGATAAACACAGGGTGTGAAGCTGACCAGGATCCCGCCCAGGTATGCGGCGAGGAGCGGTACCAGGTAGGAACCCTGCAGGGAGGCCGACAGCCAGTCGGACAGGATTTGTTCCATCGGGGGGCGGCCGCTCCTTTCGGTTTGTCCTGGAATACCTGTTCAGGGAAAACGAACCCTTTATACTTTTTCCCGCGGCAAAGGAAAAGCGGTTCCTTCGGGATTCCTGCCCGAATATTCATAACCTGCTTGATGCATTGATGAAATGCTCAGGACGTGTCAATCGATTGACGAAAAACGTTGTTTCGCCTCAGTGGAATCTGTCAAAAGAATAATACTTGACATGACGTATAAAAACCTTTAGGTAAGCAAAACATAAGTAGCTTTTACGATATTCCCGATCAATTCAAATCTTTTATATATGTTATGCATTGACACGGTTCGGAAGGTCCGGTAGATACGAACCTTCGGATCGTTTATTATGAATCGGGGGATCAGCACTTCTTTATGGTCATCATCAATGGCCAGGCCTTTAACACGGTAGTGGATGCTGCGGAAGCCCTGGGTGTTTCTCCCAAGACAGTCGGAGATTACATCCGCAAGGGTATCATCCCTCCGCCCCCGGAGATTCAGTACGGAGTTCGCGTCTTGAGGCATTATCCCCGGGAGTATCTGCGCGATGCCAGAAAGCTCCTCGAGGGGTACCGGAAAGACAGAATTGCGCGATTTGGCTCCCGTTCCTGACGGGGAGCCTACCATGAACCTTCCATTACAGGGCGGTATGGCGCCCGGATTCAGGAGGGCATCCCTTGGCCCGGAACGACGATATTACCTCCACGGAAAAACTCCTCGACGTCATCAAGAAAAAGGATGAGGCGCCGTCTCCACCCCCCCCGTCGGCCCAGGAGCCGCAGAAGAACGTCATCGCCTTTTCCCAGAAAAAGGTGGGAACGCGCTCCATGAACGTCGGCATCGACGCCGGTCACGAATTCGTCCGGTTCGTCAAGACAATCCGTTCCTCCGACGGGAAATGGAAGCTCCTGGATGCCCGAAAGGTCGCCTATCCGTTCGGCCTGACGAAGGGGACGCCGGAATATGCCGTTTTCCTTCGGGATGAGTTGACGAAGTTCGGCTGCTCGGCAAAAGACAACTGCGGCGTCTGGCTCATCATGTCCGCCGCGGAGGTGGAAGTCCGCCATTTCCGGATCCCCAAGGTCGCCAAGAAGCAGATCGACAACGCCGTCTACTGGGGCATGCGCAAGGAGCACCCCTTTGATGACAAGGAGTTCATCTTTGATTTCGAGCTCCAGGGAGAGGTCATCGAGCAGGGGATCCCCAAGTATGCCGTCATGGCCTACACGGTTCCCCGCAAGGAAGTGGAAGATACGCGCAAGCTGTTCAGCCAGGCGGGCATCTCCCTGGACGGCATGGTCATCACACCCTTCGCCATCCAGAACATCTTCCGCACGGGATGGGTCGCCGCTGGCAAGGGCACCGTCGCCACCCTCTTCATCGGCAACGAGTTTTCCCGCATCGACGTCTATTCCAAGGGAAACCTCGTCATGTCCCGGGGCATCAAGACGGGTGTCCGGAGCATGGTCGAGGCGCTCATGGAGACCTTCAACGACGAGCGCCGGCCCGATCCGTCCTCCGCCACCGGCACCAAGGTCATGACCTTCGAGGAGGCCCGCCGCATCGTATTCGGGATGAGCGGGGACTCCCCCTCCGGGGACCTGGCCGGGGCGGGGCTGACCGAACAGGATGTGTTCAAGATGCTCGAGCCGGCGCTTGAGCGGCTGGCCAGGCAGGTCGAGCGGACGTTCGAGCACTTCGTCAGCAACGTCAGTAGCGAACGGATCGAGCAGGTCCTCATCTCCGGCGTCATCAACATCGACAGGACGATGCTGGACTATCTCGGCAACCAGCTCGCCATCGAGCGGGACATCTTCGATCCGCTGAACCCGAAAGTCGCCGACATTCCCTCCAGCATGAAACTCAGCCTCTCCGAGCAGATGGCCTTTGTGCCGGCCCTCGGCGCGGCCCTCTCCGACAACGCCCACACCCCGAATGCGATGTTCACCTTCCGGGAGCGGGAGGAAGCCGAGCAGGTGGTGAGGATCAACCGGGTTGTCCTGATCGGGTTCGTCGCCGCCCTGGTCGTCTGCGCCATCGTTTTCGGCTTTCAGTTCCAGCAGATGAGCCAGAAACGGGACGCCGTCGCCAAGATGGAAGCCAAGCTGGCCCAGTATTCCCCCGTTGTCGACCAGGCCAGGGTGACGGATATGCTGGGTGCCATGAAACAGCGCCGGGAGGTCCTCCGCGGTTATTCGGAGCGCTATCTCGGGATGGCCGTTCTGGGTGAGCTGACGGCCCTGACACCGGAAGAAATCCGTCTCGTCTCCGTGAAGTCGGGTCTGGTGCTTCCGGCGGCCGCCGCGCCTACCGCGGCCGGACAGGCACCGGCCCAGCCGGCTCCGCCTCCTCCCCCGCCCCCGGCGGGCGCCCCGGCCGCTTCGGCTGCATCGGGGCAGGATATGATTCTTGAGGGAGTGGTCTTCGGAGATCCCTCAACCTTCGAGTCGCAGTTGTTCCGCTACCGGGTGGCCCTGGAGAACTCGCCGCTTTTCAAGAACGTGTCGGTCAAGAAGCAGGATCTCGAGCCTTTCCGAAAAGGGCGGGTCCTCCATTTCATCATCAATATGCAGATCGGGTGATCGCATGGACGAAACAAAGAAATCCTTCCGCATTCCCAAGAGCAGCATCCGGTTCCTTCTGATCTGCCTCGGGGTCGTCATTCTCTTCATTGTCGCCGGCCTCTTTCCCATGGGGTACGCCGTAACTTCCCTGGACAAGAAGGAGCAGGCCCTGAAGCTGAAGGTCGAGGAGCAGGAGCAGTTGGGGCCGATCTACAAGACGCTTGAGAAGCAACTGGCGGAGAAGAAGGTCCCCACGACCCTGCCGTTGCCGGGCCGGACCCGGCTGTCGAAGGAGCAGGTGGACCAGGTTCCGGTTACCATCCGCGGGCTGGCCCGGGCCGCCCAGCTCGAGGTCATGTCGGTGAACCCGGAGTTGGGTGCCGTTGCGGGTGACGCGAAGATCGCCCCGGTGGTCGTCGTGGTCCGCGGGGGGATGAGCCAGTTCCGGAATTTCTTCACGGCCCTGGGAGGCCTGTCCTACGTGGAGCGGTTCGACGCAATTGAGGTCCGGCCGGCCCAGACGGCCCTGGAGCTCAAGATGAACCTGATGGTGGCGTTGAATTGACAACCTTTTAACCTTCAAAGGAAGCGAGCAGTCGGACGATGCCGAAACTGAATACGAGACAGATCGTTATCCTGGCCGTCATGGCTCTGGCGATTCTCTATGCAGCATACGAGATCCTGGGTCCCAGGCTGGGCATGAAAGGTCCCGCGAAACAAGCAGCCACAACGGCGGACATCCAGAAGTTCGTGACGGAGACCACCACCGGAATGGCGGCCCAGGCAGCCGGCGAGCTCGAGGTATACGCCGCCGTCCGGGCCGAGACGCCGTGGGGCCGGGATCCCTTCATGGACCGGGGGCTCTATACCGAGTATGCCTCTCTCCAGGAAGGCATCATGAAGAACAAGGCGGCGACGGCCGGCAAGGCGATCACCTTCGCCTACACCGGCTACCTGGACTCGGGCAGGAGGCGGGTGGCCATCATCAACGGGGTTGAATATATTGCGGGTGAACCGCTGGTGGAAGAAGGATACGTATTGAGGGCAATCGACAAGTCCAAAGTGGTCATCGAAAAAAAACTGGAAGGAGTGAAGTTTGATGTTCTCATACAGGAATGATCGGATCGCGGAAAAAGCTCCGAGGAGCCTTGCTCCCGGGATGAGAAGCTCCTTGTTCGGGTTCGCCTTCATCCTGCTTGCCGCTTTTGCCTTGTCGGCCTGCTCGAAAGATATTCAAGTCAAGCAGGATCCCTTCTTCGACAAGTGGCGGACCCTGTCGGACCAGTCGACGGGGAACTCGCCGACGCAGAGGGCACGCGAGTTCGATCTCAACGCCCTGGTGGCGAAGGAGGAGGCACGTCTCGCGGACGAGCGGGTGCGCTCGACGGCGGGACGCCATCTCCCGACGATGAAGGTCAACCTGAAGATGCGCCAGGCGGAGATCAAGGCGGTCATCCGGTCGCTGGCCAAGGCGGCCAACAAGAACATCCTTGTCAAGAACGACATCAAGGGCGACATCACCGTCGACTTCCAGAACACCCCCTGGGACCGGGCCTTCGAGAGCATCATCAACACACATGGATTGAGCTATGTCTGGGAAGGGGACGTCATCCGGGTCATGACGGAGGCGGACAAGGAGCAGGACCTGAAGCGCAAGACCCAGGAGAGCGACATCCGGCGGGTCGAGCCGCTCCTCAACGTCGTCGTGCCGGTTGATTATGCGTCGCCGAAGGACCTGAAGGACAACCTCGAGACCTTCCTGACCAGGGAAAAGGACGGCAAGACGTTCCGCGGCTCCGTGAAGGTGGACAGCCACACGAATTCCCTCATCATCCAGGCCATCCGGGACGACCTGACCAAGATGATCCCCATCATCAAGCGGCTCGACAAGCCGACCCCGCAGATCCTGATCAAGGCCCACATCGTGGAGGCCACCAAGGACGCGGCCCGGAGGCTGGGCGTGCAGTGGGGCGGCGGATACACGGGCGGACTGGGAAGCAGGAGCATGTGGGTGACGCCCGGCGGAACAAACACAACGGGCACGGCGCCTTTTAACCCAATCGATGGAGGGTACAATCCCCTCGGAGTCGGCGGTCCTGGCGGCGACGTCGGCAGTTACGGGCTTTCCGGGCAGGGACTCGGCCTCAACTTCCCCGGCTCGGCACTCGCCAACGCTTCCGGCTACGGCGCCCTGGGGTTGCTTTATGGTACCATCGGCGGCAACATCCTGGAGCTTCAGCTCAACGCTCTCCAGACGGACGGCAAGGTCAACATCCTCTCGAGCCCGTCCATCACCACCCTGGACAACCAGAAGGCATACACAGAGAGCGGCGAGCGAGTCCCCTACGAGACGACAACCACCAGCGGCGGCAGCACGACCACCAACATCAACTGGGAGGACGCAGTGCTCCGGCTGGAGATCACCCCCCACGTCATCGATGACGTCCACCTGAAGATGTCCATCAACGTGAAGAAGAACGAGGTGGACCTCACCCGGACCACGAAATCGGGCTACCCCTTTATCATCAAGAAGCAGACCGAGACGAACCTGATCGTCCGCAACGAGGAGACCATCGTCATCTCGGGGCTGAGCAAGCAGCGGATCACCCATTCGGACGAGGGGCTTCCCTGGGTGAAGGACGTTCCGGTCCTAGGATGGCTCTTCAAGGGAGATAACAAGACCAATGCCATGGAAGAGCTGCTCGTCTTCATCACGCCGAGGATCCTGCCGCAGTACCAGGCGGCCGACGCAAAGGGATCCGTCAAGGTGGACGTCAAGGATGCAACCCCGGTCGGCAAGTAATGCATAGCAGATCGGCATCGCCATTCAACCAATGATCAACCAGGGACCGCTCGTACCGCAATGTACGGGCGGTATTGCACTATGGACTACTTCAGGATCCTGCATCTCAAGAGAGAGCCCTTCTCCAATTCGCCGGAGCCGGATTTTTTTTTCGAGTCCGACCAGCACCTGGGGTGCCTCCAGCGGCTGGAGCTGTCCATCCGCCTGCGCCGCGGCCTGAACGTAGTCATCGGGGATGTCGGGACGGGGAAGACCACCCTCTGCCGGCGCATGATCCAGAGGCTGGGATCGTCCGAGGAAGACAGGGACAGGATCACCACGCATCTTGTGCTCGATCCCGCGTTCGGAACCGCCGTCGAGTGCCTGTCCACGATCTCCGCGTCGTTCGGGCTTGAAATTCCCGACGGGCCGGTCACGGAATGGCAGCTCCGGGAAAACATCAAGAATTACCTGTACCGGCAGGGAGTGGACCAAGAGAAAATCACCGTCCTGATCATCGACGAGGGACAGAAGCTGTCGTCCACCTCCATCGAGATTCTCCGGGAGTTTCTCAACTACGAGACCAACGAGTTCAAGCTCCTGCAGACCGTCATCTTCGCCCAGCGGGAGTTTGAAGAGATCCTGAAGAATCATCCCAACTTCACGGACCGCATCAACCTGCTCTACCGCCTGCAGCCCCTCGGGTTCCGCCAGACCCAGGCCATGGTCGCCTTCCGGATCGCCAGAGCCGGCGGCGAGGAGGGGGCGCCAAAGCTCTTCAGCAGGCCGGCCCTCTGGGCCGTGCATTTTGCCACGGGAGGGTTTCCCCGGAAGATCATTACGCTCTGCCACGAGGTTCTCCTGGCGCTCATTATCCAGAACCGGGAGAAGGCGAACTGGCCCCTCGTCTGGGCCTGTGCCCGGCGGCTGGCCATGTATGACCGGTTCCGGGGGAAGCCGCTGAAGGCGGCCTTGGCTGTCTTAGTGCTGCTGGTTCTGGGCGGCCTCCTGATTCAGGCTCCCGACCTCGTCGGAACGTTCGGCGCCGCAAAGAAGCAGGCTGCCGTCCGCCTGCCGGAGGTGTCGCAGCCGGCGCAAGCCGTGGTGGCCGTCCATCCGCCCGCCCCGGCACAAAAGGTGGGGCCCGCCGAACCGGCCGTTCCTTCCCCCGCTCCCGCTGTAAAGAAGAAATTGCCGGAGACCCTCGGCCGGATCGCCATCAGCCAGGGCGGGACGGTCTGGTGGATCCTGAGCGATGTCTACGGCCAGTGGAATCTCAGCCTCTATCATGCTTTTCAGAAGGCAAACCCGGATATCGAGAATCTGAACAAGGTACCCGCCGGGAAAGTCCTTCTCTTCCCGGCCGTGCAGGCGGCGAACCCGACCACGGCCAGGGGCGTCTGGGTCCAGGTTGCAAGCGCCTCGACCCTGGAGCAGGCCTACGGGATCATGCGGGAACGCCAGAGACAGGTTCCCAGCCTGAGGATGATCGCCCACTGGAACAGCCGCGAGGGAACCGTCTTCTCGATCGTTCTGGGAGAGCGGTTCATCGACGAGGCGGCGGCGATCGCACAGATCCGGAAACTCCCCACCCCGCTCCGGTCACATGCCAAGGTGTTGAGCGGGAAGTGGGAATCCGATACGGTATTTTTCTCTCAGCTATAAAAGGAAAAGGGGTCCGACATGAGAGTGAAAAAGAAATTGGGTGAATTGCTGGTTGAGAACAACATCCTCACGGCGGAGCAGCTTGCCACCGCCCTTGCGGCGCACAAGCGGACGGGGATGAAGCTGGGCCAGTACCTGATCCGCCAGGGGATCGTGAACGAGAGCCAGGTGATCGACGTCCTGAGCCGGCAGTTGAAGATCGAGCAGTACCGCCCCGACCAGTATCCCGTCGAGCCGGCCCTCTCCTCCCAGATCCCGTCGGATTTCGCCCAGAAGAACCAGGTCATTCCGCTTCGAAAACGGGGCCGTCTCCTGACGGTCGCCCTGACGGATCCCCTCGACATCAACGTGCTGGACTCCCTGGAAGTCATGACGAACTCGGAAGTGGAGCCCGTCATCTGCTCGGAGCGGGAATACAACCAGCTCTTCAACAATGTGTACGGCTCACAAACCGGCCTCAGCACCGTGCTGGAGACCATCGACACGGAATCGGAGGAGATACAGGCAGAGAGAGAGCCGGACCAGTCGGACGTCAGGGTGGCCTCCCTCCAGGACATGGCCGTGGAGGCCCCGGTCATCCGCCTGGTGAACTCCATTTTCAGCCAGGCTGTCCGTGAGGGAGCCAGCGATATTCACATCAGTCCCCAGCAAAACAATGTCTCTCTCCGCTTCCGCATCGACGGAAAACTGCAGGAGGTCCCCTCACCGCCCAAGTCGCTGTCTCTTCCCATTTCGGCACGAATCAAGATCCTTGCCGGAATGGACATCACCGTGACGCGCGTTCCCCAGGATGGGCGCTTCACGCTGAAGATGGAAAACCGCGAGATCAACGTCCGGGCCTCCGCCATGCCGACGATCTATGGGGAAAACGTGGTGCTCCGCCTCCTGGACATGAGCGCCGGGGTCTACACCCTCAACCGACTGGGCATGAGCGACGACGACCGCCTGAAGATCGAGAGCATGAGCCGCAAGCCCTACGGGATGATCCTCAGCACGGGGCCAACAGGAAGCGGGAAGAGCACCAGCCTCTATGCGATCCTGAATGACATCAATCAGCCCGACATCAACATCGTTACCCTGGAGGACCCCGTCGAATACCGGGTCAACAACATCCGCCAGGTGCAGCTCAACCGCAAGGCCGGCATGACCTTCGCCAGCGGCCTCCGCTCCATCCTGCGGCAGGACCCGGACGTCATCATGGTCGGCGAGATCCGCGACTCCGAGACGGCCTCCATCGGCGTCCAGGCCGCCCAGACGGGGCACCGGGTCCTCAGCACCGTCCACACGAACGACGCCGCCGGGGCCATCACCCGGTTCATCGACATGGGCATCGAGCCGTTCCTCGTGGCCTCGGTGCTCCTGGTGTCCTTCGCCCAGCGCCTCGTCCGGACTGTCTGCCCCTACTGTAAGGAGCCCTATCAGCCCACCCAGAAGGCCCTGGCAGCCTGGGGGCTGGAGAACATCCAGAATGCAAACTTCATGAGAGGCCGCGGCTGCTACCAGTGCATGAACACGGGCTATAAAGGCCGTACCGGCGTCTTCGAGGTCCTGGCGAACGACGACATGGTCCAGGACATGATCCTGAGGAAGGAGTCCAGTCAGGACATCACCCGGGCCGCCATGGAGGCGGGAAAGCTGCGGACCCTGAAGGAAGACGCCGCCGCCAAGGTTCTGGCGGGAATCACGACCCTCGAAGAGGCCGCCTCTTCGGTTATGGTGTAAGCAGCAAGGGAGGAGCGTCATGCCCAAATTCGCCTACCAGGCGATCAACGAGAACGGGGCCACCGTCTCGGGAGTCATCGAGGCCGAATCCCCGGAGTCGGCCAACAACATGCTGGTTGCTGGGGGATACATCCCAGCCCGAATCAGCAAAGCGGACACGTTCTCCGAGGAAGGGTTCCTGGCCCGCCTGAAGAGCCAATTCGGTTCCGTGTCTGCCCCTGAGTTGATCCTCTTCACCAAGCAGTTCAGAACCATGCTCCTGGCAGGAATCCCCATCATCCGCCTGCTCCAGGTTCTGGAAGCCCAAACCCAGAATCCGAACCTGAAGAAGGCCATCGCCCAGATGGCCATGGACATCAAGCAGGGTTCCACGCTGGTCGATGCTCTGGAGAAACAGCCCAAGATCTTTTCGCCCCTCTACCGGAGCATGATCAACGCCGGCGAGGTCAGCGGGACCGTCCCGGACGTCCTGGAGCGCCTGAGTTACATCCTGGAACACGAATTCAAGGTGAAATCGGACGTCAAGGCTGCGCTGCAGTACCCGGTCATCGTCCTCATCGCGTTGAGCGTAGCCTTCGTTGTCCTTCTCACCTTTGTCATCCCGAAATTCGTCGGCATATTTGCAAAAGCAGGGGTCGCGCTTCCGTTTCCGACGAAAGTCGCCATGATGCTTTACCAGTTCTTGCACAACTACTGGTACATCGTGATTGTTGCCGTGATCGCGATCATCGTCGGGCTTCGCCAGTACTTTAGAACAGAGAAGGGAAGTCTGGCGAGAGATGCATTTCTGCTCAGGATTCCACTCTTTGGTCCTCTTTTCAACAAAGCGGCCATGTCGCGCTTCGCGAGCATCTTCTCCATCCTCCAGTCAAGCGGCGTTCAGATCATGACCACCATGAAGGTCCTCATCGGGACAATCGGAAACACAGCCATCGCCAGGGAATTCGAGAACATTCAGGATATGATGCAAAAGGGTCAGGGAATCGCCGGCCCTCTTCGCAAAGCGAAGTATTTTCCACCAATGGTGGTCGACATGGTGGCCATCGGCGAGGAATCGGGCAACATTGAGGAGATGATGAAAGTCATTTCCGTCCATTATGACGAGGAGGTGGCCTACCAGGTGAAGCGCCTTTCCGATCTCATCGGGCCAATTCTCGTTGTCGGCCTGGCCGCCGTTGTTGGTTTCTTTGCCCTAGCGATCTTCCTCCCCATGTGGGACCTGACGAAGATGGTCAAATAAGCCCTATACGTTATTATTCATGGAGAAACCGGACGGAAAAGCGAGGATCCATGTCAGCTTATATGTCCTGATCCCTTTGATATTCAGCGGCATCTCGGTCATCGGCATCATCGTGACCTATCGGTTGATGATGCGAGGAATCGGGGGCGAATCCGTTACGCTCATATCCATTGTTGCATGGGCTGCCACGATTGGTTGCCTTGCTTATTTTTGTGCGTTCCTTATCCTTTGGATACTGCTCAAGCCCTTGGAGGAGTTTGTAAGGAATACGGAAAAGCTCGACATCATTCCAGGCCCGTCGGCAAGCACAGAACAAGAAGAGAAATCGAAAGACGAAGTCCACCGGTACAAACAAGTTCTTTCTCAAGTCACGAACCTGTTGTCCAAGGTCGAGGCGAGGGAGCGTTTTCCCGGCATAATAGGCCAGAGTGCAGTCATGCGTGAAGTATTTGGCCAAGTCCTGAAGGTTGCCCCCACCGACTCCACTGTCCTAATCTCCGGGGAAAGCGGCACGGGAAAGGAACTCATCGCCGCGTCCATCTACGAGCACAGCGCCCGGAGAGACAAGCCCTTTGTCACGATCAACTGTGTGGCCATTCCGGAGGGGCTCCTGGAGAGCGAACTCTTCGGACACGAGAAGGGTTCCTTCACCGGTGCCGTCTCTCAAAAGAAGGGAAAGTTCGAACTGGCCACCGGAGGGACGATCTTTCTGGACGAGATCGGCGACATGCCCTTGGCTACCCAGGCAAAGTTGCTACGGGTCCTCCAGGAGAGGATGTTTGAACGGGTAGGCGGAACGAAGCCAATAGAAGTGGACGTCCGCTTCATCGCCGCCACGAACAAGGACCTTCCGGAGATGGTCCGGGCCGGAACCTTCCGGGAGGATCTCTACTACCGGATCAACGTGTTCTCGATCCGCCTCCCGTCGCTCCGCGAGAGGCTGGAGGAAATTCCCGCCTTGGTTGACTACTTTCTGGAACGGGCGGGTCGAACCATCCACGTTTCCCAGGAGGCAATGCAAAAGCTCCTCGGGTATTCATGGCCGGGCAATGTCCGGGAGTTGCAGAATGCAATTGAGCGGGCGGTGGTCATTGCCGAGGGGGACATTGAGCCATTTCACCTTCCCGTGGAATTGAAGGGGGAGGTAATGATCACTTCACGTCAAGACGGAAGTGAATCCCTCGATGACCGGTTGGCAGAGATCGAGAAGGGAATGATCATCGAGGCCATGACCCGGACGGGAGGTGTTCAGGTGCGGGCGGCAGAACTCTTGGGCATCAACCAGCGCAGCCTGTGGCACCGTGTCAGGAAATACGGAATCGACGTAGCCTCCATGAAGAAACAACAAAATTTGTAGATGCCCGTTTCAATGATTGAGGGGGAGCGAGAGGGTCATTGAACATAGGGATGCAGAACTGGTCGATATGTGACCGATTCGGCAATACACCTGCACTGGCACACTGTATGCGAACACTTTTTATATTGAGAAAGCCTGCGAAAGGGGGTGACGGAGCGGCACATCCAGATGCGGAAGGAAAACAAAACGAAAGGCAGTTCCAAGTGTCATAAAAAAACAACCAAGGAGGAATGAAGATGCTGAAAAAGAGAAATCAGAAAGGTTTCACCCTGATCGAGATCATCGCTGTCTTGGTGATCCTCGGAATCTTGGCGGCGGTGGCGATTCCCAAGTTCTTCGACATGCAGGATGAGGCGAAGTTGAAAAACGCCCAAGCGGCTGTCGCTAGCGCACAGTCGGCAATATCGATGGCTTATGCCAATTACCTGCTGAATTCAAGTGCACCGAATTCAGCAAGTCCGTCTGCTGCATGCCAGTCAGTGCAATTGGATGCTCCATCAAGCGTACCTTATAACGTATCATGTACAGGTGGAAATTGGGATATAAGTTCCAGCAACATTACCGCTAATTATGATACTAAAAGTGCAACTGGAACATGGACGAAGCCGTAGTCTAATCAATGAGTAGCAGGGATGTCCAAATGATTTCGTTTCTGCTACATTGAGGCGATAAAAAAAGAGTCGGTCAAATCGACCGACTCTTTTTTTAGGGGGGTGCATTTGAGGGTGAAGGTAATTTTGTGTAAATGGCTTGAGTTAGGATGAGATGCCAATTGCACAGGAGAATTGCTCATGGTGATGACATCGACACATGTGCAGAGCAAAGGTGCTAATATATGACTTTATATCGTGACAGATCTAACAAAGCGAGGCTCCCGTAACATTATTATTACCTTCGCAGACGGGCCCAAGGGCTTTCTCGAAGTCATGGAGGCTACATCACACCGAACAGAGGACCAACCCTGCATCATTCACATGGTCTGGGGCGCCCTCCGCGTTGAATTGCTGAAAGACCGCAATGCTGTTGACGGCGATTTTGAAACTATCTACCGAGTTACTGCAGAAGTACAGGCACGAGTGAATCCTGAGAGCTTTACAGAGAAATGTGACAACCGATATCCCACAGTATTGAAATCCTGGCGGACCAATGGTTTAGAATGGTTCCCATTATTTCCGTCCCGGATGAAATCCGGAGAATCATCTATACGATCAATACTATTGAATCCCTGAATAACACCCTAAAGAAGAAGATCGAAAGCCGGGCATCGTTCCCAATGGACGAGCCCACCGTCAAGCGGTTCTATCTGTCATTGCAAAAACATTCAGAAAAAGTGGATTATGCAGGCCAGAAACGGGGGCAATACTATAATCCAGCATGCTATCCTCTACTGCGATCAGATGCCCTGTTGAAAATGTATAGTGTCATTTAGTTAAGTTATCTGACACTCTCTTGCGATTTGGGATATGAAGTATTTTAAATACTATTTAGCTTTAATAATTGTTCTATTTTTTCTACTCTTAATATGCCATTTCATTGCTTGGCCAATTGTGATGTATGATTCAGATTTGTGGTATCATTTGTCTGGAGGCAGATTTTTCTGTAATAATGGATCAATTGCTCATAATTCATTCTTTTCGTACATTTCACCAAGCAAAGAATACTACAACTACTATTGGTTATTTCAGGTAATTGTTTATTCTGTTTATCAGTTTGTGGATTATTATGGATTGATTGTTCTCCGGTGCTTACTCTATTCATTAACGGCATTCTTAATTTTTAAGATCCTGTTCTTTAATCAGCAGGATAGAACAACTCTATTTCTCGGTCTTCTTGCTTTCGTGTGCTGCACTATCGTTCTGATGAACCGAGAATTGGCAGTACGTCCACATCTTTTTTCTTATCTATTTATAGTATTATTCATATCCATCATTGAGTATTATAAAAGAATGTGTGTTTGTCTCCCTTTAATTGGAATCATCTGGTCAAATGTTCACGGTATCGAATATCCAGTGATGTTTCTGATAGTTACTGCATATGTAGTGGAGGTTTACTGGACGCAGGTAAAATCGAAATCGATCATATCATCAGACGAAAGAAAATATAAATGGTATTTAATAGCCGTATACTATTCTATATTCATTACTCCTGGAATATTTGAGTTGGTGCACATCCCCTTCAGTGTTACTTATGAAGGTGCTGCCTACCAACACCTGTACGTAAGGGAACTTTTCAGGATTCCGTTAAAATCTTTGTTAGTCTTTGCTCCTATTTCAGCGCAGGGGCTATTGACGACCATGCAAAACCTGATTGTTATTACCACTATTGGTTTTCTGCTTTTTGGAATTTATAAAAGGGAACTGCGCATTAGTCATGCAATTCTCGTTGTTGGTGCAATTTTCTTGTTGACTAGGCATTCGAGATTCACATGTGAATTCACATTATTGTCCTTACCACTACTTCGCCATATAATCCCTTTGTTATCAAAAGCATTTGTTATTCCAAGCAGGGTCATTTGTGTCTTACTTCCTGTAGTATTAGTAATTATGCCTTATTGCATTTATCATGGTGTTTTAGGAGATCGTCCACACTACCCTCTATCACCGTCAAATCTTCCTACAGGTGTAAGTCGTTTTTTAAATCAGCATTCTCTCAGTGGTAATATACTCAATGATCCCAATACAGGTGGTTATTTACAATGGACCTTAAGTGATAGATATCGAATATATATGGATATGCAAATGTCGATTTTTAATGATCTTGATTTGGCACTCGTTGAACACTCATTTACTGATAAACATGCATTTGCGTCATTTATTAAGAAGTACGATCCTTCATTCATAACGGTTTCACTCAACAGGACATCTTTTAAGGATATCATTAATACTCAGGAACAATACTGCCCAGTTTTTTTTGATCACGCTGAAGTACTATATGTCAATAGGAACCATTATAGAGAAGTCGCGGATAAATACGAATTGAAACTCATCGATCCATTTATTTACTGGAAAACTCTTTACGCAAACGAATCTGCAACTAGCATTTTAGAAATATCTAACGAGGCTAAAAGAATGCGCTCTGAAGATCCATCTAATTTTAGAGTTAATCACATTCTTTCAAGTCTTTCGGTTACACGCGGCGAGTATAGAGAAGCGTTGGAGTACGCAAAACAGATAATTAAGTATTACCCAGAGCAATATCAGGGATATGCATTGATGGGTGATGCATTATTTGGTACGAAAGAATATCATGAAGCTATTGTACATTATAAAATGGCACTTGCTATGGGGGCCCAAAAGCAATCTGACAAAGTATATTGGAATCTGTATGCATCATATTATAATATTAGAGAATATAAAAAGGCTTATATTGTTCTAATGAAATACGTTAATCCTTTCTCGCCAGAAGCCACATACGAAGAAATATATCAATTAGCAATCTCTGCTGCCTTATTAGGCAAGAAGAATGAGGCATTACTATTTTTCAAAATAGCTAGTATGAAAATCCCAGATAATGAAAATATACTAAAGGTCAAGGTTGATGATTATATAAAGCAGCTTACCAATGATGATAAGTGAGAACGGCATTTATGTTATTATGGATTCGATCACAGAAAAGAATGTCAAGTTACAGTTGCTTGAAGTAAAATGAGACTCCGTATATGATATGATGTTTAATGAGGAGGATGTTGGATGACAGAGAAGAAAATCAATAATCCAGATATATCTATTGTGATTCCCGTATATGGGTCCGATAGCACTTTAATCAACCTATATGTGCGGCTTGTGGCTTCTATGGTAATAATTCCAGCATCATTTGAAATAATATTTGTTGACGATTGTGGTCCTGGAAACCCGTGGGATCTAATAAGCGAAATGGCGAGAAATGATTCAAGAGTCATTGGCATAAGACTTACGAAAAACTTTGGACAACACAATGCAATAATGGCGGGTGTCGATGTGGCACGAGGTAGTTGGCTTGTGATAATGGATTGCGACCTACAAGATAGACCTGAAGAAATTCCACGTCTTTTTAAAAAAGCTCAGGAAGGATATGATATCGTTGCTGGTCAGAGGATAAATAGACGTGACAGTTATTTTAAACGATTATTCTCAAGAGCATATCATCGCCTTTTCGGCTATATGACCAATCAAAAAAGTGATGAAACTCAATCATCCTTTGGCATTTACTCTCGAAGAGCGGTAGATGCCGTTAAATCATTACCTGAACAACCACGAATATTTCCACTACTCGTTCGTTGGTTTGCTTTTAAAACGACAGCAATCGAGATACAACATGACGAACGTACAGAGGGAAAGTCTAGCTATAATTACGACAGACGTTTATCCCTTGCAATCGATACGATTGTCTCTTACTCTGAAAAACCACTTATACTATTTATTAAGAGTGGATTTGTAATGTCTTTCGCAGCTTTCTGCTATGGGGTGTGGCTCGTTATTCGATACTTTATACTCGGGCAGATTATCGCTGGGTGGACTAGTGTTATGGTATCAATGTTTTTCTTATCGGGCGTAATCCTGTTTGGAATGGGCGTAGTAGGCGTATATATTGGGAAAATACTCAATCAAGTCAAGGGAAGACCACCGTATGTGGTGAATGAACGGACTACATTATCGTTTCTATGTAATGTGTTTAATGATGAGAAAAAATAAACTACTAATTGCTGGTGGTGGTTACGCCGATATTCCATTAATACTATCTGCAAAGAAACTCGGTTATTATGTCATTACCAGTGGTAATCGTCCAGACGAATTAGGACATAAATATTCGGATGAATACTATTCTGCCGATTTTTCTGATCGTGAGGCAATCCTTCGATTGGCAGCTAGTTTAAATGTGTCCGCTATCTGCGCTTGCTGCAATGACTTTTCAGCTCTCTCATCATCATATGCTGCAGAAAAATTGGGATTGCCAGGCCATGATACATATAACGTTGCGAAAATAATTCATCACAAAGATCGATATCGAGAATTTGCAAAAAAAGCTGGTATCACGACACCTCTTGCAAAGGGTTTTAAAAGGAAGAAGGATGCTTTATTATGGACTGAAACACTAACGCTCCCAGTTATTGTTAAACCTGTGGACTTGACAGGGGGTAAAGGTATATCAGAGATTAGGCAAATGGATGATGCAGAAAAGGCAATTGATAGCGCATTTAAAATATCAAAAATAAAGCGAATTGTTATTGAGGAATTCATTGTTGGTACTCGACATGGCTTTTCTGTTTTTTTGGTAGATGGACGAGTAGTATTTTTCTTTTCGGACAATGAACATTATTATTTAAATCCATATTTGGTTTCTGCTGCGTCTGTTCCAAGCATTGTTCCAAAGGAAGTAGAAAAGAAATTATGTGCTGTGGCGGAGAAAATATCATCTATTTTGTCATTAAAGACGGGCATATTTCACATGCAATATATTCTTCGTGGTGATGACCCTATAATTATCGAAATCTGTCGCCGTGCACCGGGAGACCTATATATTAAGCTTGTCGAACATGCAACGGGTATAGATTACCCATCATGGATAGTAAGGGCTTCATCTGGATTGGATTGTTCCGGGTTGACGCACTCCGAACCTAAAGGTTTCTTTATTCGACATTGTGTCATGGCGTCTCGCACGGGCACACTCAAAAACATATTAATTCATTCTTCGATTCGAAATATGATTATCGATAAGCAAATGTGGTGGAAACCTGGCGATTTGGTTACTGATGTGAACACAACAAAATTTGGAATCGTATTCATTCAATTAAGCTCTAAAGAAGAAATGATAAGAACGGCTGAATATCTTCCGGAGCTAATTATTGCAGTAATAAATTGATTATTTATTGACTATGTGGGGATATATGTAATGATAAAGAATAAAGTTGCTATTATTACAGGAGGATCACGGGGAATTGGACGTGCTATAGCGAGAAAATATGCTGAGAATGGCGCCTCGCTACTCCTTGTTGCTTTACATCGGGAGCGACTTCTGCGTGCGCAAGAAGAAATTTGCAAAATTAGCAAATATGTCGACATATTACCAGGAGATATAGCTGAACCATCCTTTTCTCAAAGTATCGTTACACGTACCATCGAACTATTTGGTACAATAGATGTGTTAGTGAATTGCGCTGGAATAATAACCAGAACTCCTGTTGATCATCTTGGCTTGGAGGAGTGGCATCGTGTGATCAATGTTAATCTGCATGGTGCATTTTATCTCTCACAAGCCGTACTGCCCATCTTTTGTGCAAAAAAGGCCGGGAAGATAATAAATATCACATCACAAATGGCGAAACTCCCACACCCAAATGCGTCACCGAGCTATGAAGTATCAAAAGCAGGACTGGTATCGTTAACGCGGCACCTCGCTTTCCATTACGCAAGGTATAATATTTGTGTGAATGCTATTGCGCCTGGTTCAATAGATACTGATTTGCCAAAGAGTATGACCATTGAAGCAAGACAAAGATTAAGGAAAGCGATTCCGTTAGGACGATTAGGTGAACCAGAGGAGGTTGGTGAACTAGCGGTATTCTTAGCATCTAATAGATCAGATTATATTACGGGTGCTACAATTAATATTAGTGGTGGATCGTTGATGGACTAGAATGCTAATTACAAATGATATAATTTAGTCGTCCCTGAAAAACTGTAATATATTGTAATTAATGCTTTATTAATTGGTTGTTCTATGATAAAATCACCAGAAATTAAAACAAATCCCTCAAAAGCTGGTGATTTTATGCAACAGAAAAATCTGTCCGCCCAAGAGGCTCAAGGCGATCTGTTCCAATCGCGCCTGGACCAGATTCTCGACAACGGGCACCCTCTGTTCCAGCTTGCCCGTCAGATCGACTGGTCGTTCTTTGACACCGAGTTCGGGCAGTTGTTCGTGGAGAACGTCGGCCGCCCCGGACTTCCGACCCGGCTGATCGTCGGACTGCACTACCTGAAGCACACCTTCAACGAGAGCGATGAGTCGGTGGTGGAACGCTTCCTGGAGAATTCATACTGGCAATACTTTTGCGGTTTCGAGTACTTCCAGCACAGATTACCTCTGGATCCCTCTTCCATGGTTCGCTGGCGGAAGCGTCTGGGGCCGGACACGCTGGAGAAGCTGCACGTGGAAACCCTGGAGACGGCCAAACGGGGCAAACTGCTCACGCCGCGTCATGTGGTGTGGAACGAGTCAACGACGATACGACGGTTCAGGAAAAAGCCGTCGCCTTTCCCAATGATGCCCGGCTTTATCAAAAGACCCGACGAGCCTTGGTTCGAGCTGCTAAGGAGAGAGACATCGATCTCCGGCAAAACTACGAGCGGTTGGGCAAGGAGGCCTTCATCAAGCAGGGCCGCTACGCCCATGCCCGCCAGTTCAAGCGAGCAAGAAAGCAAACTCGGAAGCTGCAAACTTTCCTGGGCCGGGTCATCCGGGACATCCGGCGCAAGTGCCAGGTTCCCGATGAGGATCTTTCCCGCCTGCTGACTCTTGCGGAGCAGATCTTCACCCAGAAGAGGAACGACACCCACAAAGTCTACAGTGTTCATGCCCCGGAGGTGGAATGCATCGCCAAGGGCAAGGCCCACAAGCGCTACGAGTTCGGCTGCAAGGTGGCCATGGTCACCAGTTCCATCAAAAACTGGGTTCTGGCGATCGATGCCCTTCACGGGAATCCCTTTGACGGCCACACCCTGAAACAGTCGCTTGATCAGGTCAAATGTCAATGGTCACCGAAAAATGACCCTTTGTGGTCATCGAAAAATGACCCCCTGGTTTATGATGGTTCCTCGTTGGGCGGAGGCTGCTGGATGAGCCCCGCCTTGACCTTTTCCTTCAGGCGGTAGGAGTTTCCCTTGATGTTGACGGTAGTGGAGTGATGGAGGATCCGGTCCAGGATGGCCGTGGCGATGACAGAATCCCCGAAGATCTCGTTCCACTGACTGAAACTCCGGTTGGAAGTCAGGATCAGGGCCCCTTTCTCATAGCGGCGAGAGATGAGCTGGAAGAACAGGTGGGCACCGTGGCGGTCGATGGGGATGTAGCCGATCTCGTCGATGATCAGGAGCTTGGACTGGCAGTAGAGCTTGAGCTTCTCCTCGAAGCGGTTCTCGGCATAGGCCTTGGTCAACGAGGCCACCAGGGGCGTCGCCTGGGTGAAGTAGGTCCGGTATCCTTCCGAGACGGCTTTGAGTCCGAGGGCAACGGCCAGATGGGTCTTCCCGACACCCGGCGGTCCCAGCAGGATGATGTTCTCGCCGTTGGCGATGAAGCGACAGGAAGCCAGCTCTTTGATCTTCTTCTTGTCGATCGAGGGCTGAAAGGCAAAGTCGAAGCTCTCCAGGGTCTTGACGAAGGGGAACCGGGCCATGGTGGTGCGCATGGACACGTTCTTCTCCATCTTGGCGGCGACCTCCTGGGACAGCATCTGATCCAGGAAGTCCGTGTAGGAGAGATTGTTCCGGGAGGCCTCCTCCAGGCTGTTCTCCAGAAGGTTCTGGATCCGGTGAAGCCTCAGGTGCCGCAGGTTCTCCTGAATGCGGGCGAGCGGAGTCATCGGGCACCTCCTTCGGCAACGGCCTCATAGAAGGCCATGTCCCGGATCTCCACCTCTTCTTCTGGAGAAGGACGGAAGGGGTGCCAGGCCGGCGTGGCCGGCAAACGATTTCGCCGGAAGAGGCCCCAGTAGTGTTCCTTGTTGATCCGGTTCTGAAAGGAGCCTTCGCAGCGGAGATGGGAAACGACGAGCTGACCGTCATGATAGACATGGATCCGGTCATCGACAGCTTGAACATCCACCTGCTTGCCGGCATACCGGAAAGGAACAGAGTACCGGTTCGTCTCGAAGGCGACCATGCAGTCCCGGGAAACCTGCCGGACGACCCGTTCCTGGATCGTGTAGGGCGGCTTCCCGTGGTGGTCGAGCAGCAGGTCCCGCTCTTCCAGGAACAACTCCGCCGGTTTCCTGTGGGTGGTCCCGTGGATCCGTTGATCCGCAGCGGTTGTAATCCAGTTCAGGAGCGACTCGTTGAGGTGATCGAGAGAAGCAAAGGCCTTCCCCCTGAGGAACCGTTTGACGTACTTGACGCCCGACTCCACCTTGCCCTTGGTCTGGGGGCGGTAGGGCCGATGAAGCCGGGGACGGAACCCGTAATACCGGGCAAAATCCCAGAAGGCGGCATTCCAGCGGATGGAGCGGCCTTCGAAATCCCGGGACACGACGACCGTCTTCGGGTTGTCGTAAAGGATCTCGTGGGGAATACCGCCGAAGTGATCGAATGCGGCAAGGTGACAGCGGATGAACGTGGGAAGCTTCTCGTCCGTGGCGGCTTGGACAAACATCCCGCGGCTGTAGCTCAGGGTCAGGACGAACAGGTGGGCCCTGACACGCTTCCCGTCCAGGAGCGTCCAGCACTGTCCCCAGTCTGCCTGTCCCTGGCGGCCCGGCGGCGTCTCGAAGCGCATCGTCGCTTCCAGGTTGGCTTCCTGCCGGAGAGGCCGGACAAACCGCTTCACCGCTTCGTAGGCGCCGGAGTAGCCCATCCCCTGAAGCTCTTCGTACATGGATTGCGCGCAATACCCGACGGCGGCGACCCTCTGCCGAATGTGCTCCTTCCAGGGGTTCAGGATGCTGCTCATGACGTTCGTTCTCGTGTAGGCAACCGGTTCCTTCTGGCTGAGAATCTTCCTCACCGTCCGCACGTCCAGACCCATTGTCCGGGCAATCGACTTCTTGGACTCATGAAGCCTGTGCCGCGTGTGGATCTCGTGCCACTGGTCCCCCTTGATCATCTCGTCCCCTCCCGATGCCGTCATCGGGAGGATTATGACTTCGGCAATGCTCATTTGCGATCCCCCTTTCGGTTGGGGGGTCATTTTTCAGTGACCGTAGGGGGTCATTATTGCATGACCGCTGACAGTCAAACGCATCACCGGCTGGCAGCCGCTGCATGCTTATTGCGGCCGAGGGTATCGAGGTGCCGACAAAGAAATCACCGACACGCGACAGTGCACCTGGCCGGCAAGAAGAAACGGAGCATGAAGCCTGGCATCTGGCGATGGTACGCCCGGCGATCCGCCATCGAGCCGATCTTCGGCCACCTGAAATCGGATCACCGCCTCGAACGCAACCACCTGAAAGGGAAAGATGGGGATCGGATGAACGCCATCCTGTCCGGCTGTGGGTTCAACCTGATGAAGCTCCTTGGAGCTTTCTTTTTATCCTTTTTCTTCTGCCTGATTTTGGCCGGAGAGAGGGACAGACTTGTCAAAGAGCGGTATGCTTAAGCCCTGTCTGGGCTAATTGAATCTTTTTTCAGGGACGACTAATTCGCTATGTACATTCCTGAATACATTAGAATTACAAACGAACCAGGATTATTATTAAAAAAAATAATAGACGAGACACATGCAAATAATATTATTGTTATCACCGATGAAAACACGAATACTGTATGCTATCCGAAAATCGCCCCCTACCTGCCGCGACATATTGTCGCATCAGTTCCCGCCGGAGAAAATAATAAAAATATTAATAACTGTCTAAGAATATGGCATGAAATGACAAATGGCGGTTTAGATCGCAATGCCTTAACAGTCAATCTGGGAGGTGGGGTTATATGCGATATGGGTGGATTTTGTGCGACAACGTTTAAAAGAGGTGTTCGATTTATTAACTGCCCAACAACACTACTTGCACAAGTTGATGCGGGATATGGAGGAAAGTTGGGGGTAAACTATGAAAACATAAAAAACAATATTGGAATATTTAAAATGCCATACTGTGTAATAATATCGTCATCTTTTCTTAATACGTTGTCGAAGCGAGAACTTAGATCTGGATATGCTGAGATGATGAAGCATGCTTTAATTAGCGGTGTTAACGAGTGGGATAGACTAGAAAAGACGGATCCTACAAAAATACCTTCAGAAGAGCTAATTAAGCAGTCAATAATGATAAAAAGCAAAATTGTATGTATTGATCCTAAAGAAGGGGGATATCGTAAAGCACTCAATTTTGGTCATACAATTGGTCATGTTATTGAAAGCATTCTTTTGTCTGACCAAGAAAGCATGATAACCCATGGTGATGCCATTGCAGCTGGTATAGTTGCAGAAGCCTATCTAAGTTATAAATACATCGGCATGGAAGAAGGCCTATTAAAAAGTATTTGTAACTATGTATCACGTTATTATCCGAATATTCATTATAACAACATTAAAAAGACTATATTTTTAAATCTATTAGTGCAAGATAAGAAAAGCAGAGGACGGGAGATCCGAGCCGCTCTTGTAAGAGCCCCAGGAATCAGTATTACAGATGTTCCCGTGTCGAAAGAAGCGTGTTGGGAATCTTGGAAATACTATCAGAGTATTTACAATAAGTGAGGTCTTTTTATGAGCGTTCCGGTGTGGAGCAAGTCAAGTTGGCGTTCATATACTGCTAGGCAGCAACCCCGGTGGCCAGATGTGCATGTACTTGAAGAAACGCTTGAAACGCTTTCTCGCCTTCCAGCCGTTGTGTTCGCCGGAGAGACGAGGACATTGATCCGTCAATTAGCTGATGCTGTTGAAGGGAAAGTGTTTGTATTGCAGTGTGGTGATTGCTCAGAGGATTTCGACAAATGTAACGGTCCAGTTATTCATAATCTCCTCAGAGTTATCCTACAGATGTCTATAATATTAGCATATGCTGGTGAAAAAAGGATTGTTAACATTGGCAGAATTTCGGGCCAATATGCAAAGCCTAGATCTTCTGATATAGAAAAAATTGGTGATCAGGAGATACCAGTTTACCGTGGAGATATGGTAAACAGTCGCGAACCCACCCTAGATGCAAGAACCCCAGATCCTCACAGGCTATTAGAAGGCTATTTTAGGGCAGTAGCAACTTTAAATCTAGTCAGGGCGTTCACTCGCGGTGGATATGCGGCGATAGATAGGGCAAATGCATGGCACCGGGAAACCTGGTACACGTTTCCGCCAAATAATAAATATGTCGGTTTGATTAAAGGAATTCAAAAGGCTATTAAATTCATGTCTGCGATTGGAATCGACAGCAATGCCCCTCAGTTGAACCAAATAATTCTTTATACCTCGCATGAAGGTCTTCTGCTTGAATATGAGGAGGCTATGACGCGAATTGATACAACCACCGGTAATTGGTACGACACCAGTGCGCATATGCTCTGGATTGGTGATCGTACGCGTCAATTAGATGGGGCTCATGTAGAGTTTATGCGAGGTATATGTAATCCTGTCGGCGTGAAAATTGGCCCAAACTATGAGATTGACGAAATACGAACGATTATAAGAATACTGAATCCGAACAATGATCCGGGTCGACTCACTCTTATAACCAGATTCGGTGCCGATGAAATTGATGTATTGCTTCCGCCACTTGTTCGTGCAATCAGAAGAGAAGGATTTCAAGTATTGTGGTGCTGTGATCCAATGCATGGTAACACTTACGTTAATAATCATTTTAAAAAAACAAGGAAATTTGATGATATATTAACTGAAGTTCGCAAATTTTTTCATATTCACCACGCAGAAGGGAGCATCGCGGGAGGTGTGCATCTGGAGTTGACGGGTGAAGATGTTTCTGAATGCATTGGTGGAAGTAGGCAAATCAGCGATTCAGATCTGGATCTTAATTATCTAACCAACTGCGACCCTCGGCTTAACGCTGAACAGGCGGTTGAACTCGCATTTGAAATTGCAGATCTTCTAAACCTGTGAGGCGAAATAATAATATATGATTGTATAAGTGAATTATTGGATCCTTTTTTTATCAAGGTATGCAACATTGGAGACAAAAGGAAAACGATTTAAATCCCAAACAATGAAGAGATTGACACTACTATTTAGTGTAACGATACTGCTATTGTGTCTGTGGTATATCGCAGAAAATTTTTATTGGTACGACATTGGTAGAATTATGCAAAATGTTAGATCAACATATTTTTTTGCTGGTGTGTTATCTGTAATGATATTTTGGCTGATTAGAAGTTATCGTTGGTCAATATTACTGGGAAATCTTAACATGAAAGTACCAGCCGGTGAGTTGTATTTTTATAATGCAATATCATTAAGCATATCAACGATGACACCTTTATTGTCTGGTGAGGCCATTAAGGTTGAATGGTTAAAAAACGATGGATTTATAAACAGAACAGTAGGCTATAGTACTTTATTGACTGAGCGTACAATGGATCTTCTTGTAGTATCGATGATAGCCATGCTGGCTATATATAATAATTATTCTGGTAATTATAAATATTTACTAATTGCGGGATGTCTATTGATTATATTTATCATGGTTGTTGGTATTGTTGCGATGATGAAAATAAGGCGCATCAGAAAGTATTATGTAATTAATACGATTATTAATAGTGTCGGTTCTCTTAAATCTCTATCCATTATTATGTTGTTGACGATCGCAGGTTGGTTCATTATAGGGTTTGGCTGGCAGATAACTCTAAATAGCATTAAAATTGAAATTGGCTTTTTTGAAACATTGGCTATGGTTGCTGTTGTATCAATTATCAACATCTTAAGCTTAATACCAGGGGCCATCGGTATTTCTGAAGTTAGCATTTCTCTATATTTGGGGATGGCAAAACAAATGTCTATAGTTGAAGCTCAATCTGGCGCTTTGATAATCAGGTTATATGGATTAATGATTATTATTCTAGGAATAATTCACTTTCTGTTCTATAATATAACTAGAATCACAAAAAAGAATGAAAAATAAAATAATTGATCGATATGTGGAGTATTAGATTTGATAAAAACGTTTTACAGAATGTTCTTTCATAAAACAGGTATAAATCATTTATTAGTACTATGTCATAAATATATGGATTATTAGCTATGACACAGTTGACATCCGGTTGGCGTTCGTTACTGTCATTGCCTAAGGTTTATAATTTAGGCGTAGGACTACTAGGAAGCAAAAAAGCAAATTATGAGATTGTTTATGGCTATATAAAACCAAAATTAAAGATGCGTATTTTGGACATAGGGTGCGGTCCCGCATCTATTCTAAAGTATTTACCTCAGTATGTTGAATATTATGGCATTGATATCGATCAAAGATATATAGATGCTGCAAGAGAAAAGTATGGAGATAGAGCATATTTTTATTGCATGCCTTTGGAATCCATATACAATAAAGAATTAAGTGGATTTGACTTGGTGATGGGGCTTGGTGTTCTCCATCATCTTGACGATGTAAATGCTTCGGCATTTTTTTCTTTTGCAGCTGCAGCAATAAATGACAGGGGCGATGCCTTACAATTGATCCATGCAAAATCAGGGACCAGCACTTCTTTGCTCGGTGGATGATTGGACAGGACAGGGGCCTAAATGTTAGAAAAGCTAATGAATACGCGGCCTTGGCACTACCACATTTTAAGCGTTTATCTCAAACGTTGCGACATGATCTGCTGAGAGTGCCCTATACTCACCACATAATGGAATGTCAAAAAAAGTGATCATACATTTCAACGAAAAGCTGCTGAATAGAGCGAAATCCTTTTGATCTTCGAGATAATATTTAGAGCAAATCTCAGATGTATGATCTATGAGGCGATATATGGAAAACGACAAGATACCATTCAACAGACCCTACATCGTCGGCAAGGAACTTTTCTATGTAGCTCAAGCCGTCATCACTCACGGCCACATATCCGGAGACGGGTATTTCACAAAGAAGTGCCAAGCGTGGCTTGAAAAAGCAATCGGGTCACACAAGGCACTTTTGACTCATTCCTGCACCGCAGCCCTGGAGATGAGTGCCATGCTCTGCGGTATAGGCGAGGGAGACGAGGTGATCATGCCCTCGTTCACTTTCGTTTCCACGGCCAACGCTTTTGTCCTGCGTGGAGCAGTTCCGGTGTTTGTGGACATCCGTGAAGATACTTTAAATATGGATGAATGCCTGCTGAACGATGCGCTAACGGAGAAGACAAAAGCCATCGTGCCCGTACACTATGCAGGTACACCCTGTGACATGAACGCAATACTGGCCTTGGCTAACGAAAAGGGATTGCGTGTCGTGGAGGACGCGGCCCAAGGCCTTTTGTCCACGTATGAGGGAAAGTGTCTTGGTACTTTGGGTGACTTGGGGTGCCTGAGCTTCCATGAGACGAAGAACATCATCAGTGGTGAGGGCGGGGCCTTGCTGGTCAACGACCCAGAACTTGCGGATCGCGCTGAGATGATATGGGAAAAAGGCACCGACAGAAGACGCTTTTTCCGGGGGCAAGTAGACAAGTATACATGGGCGGACATAGGTTCCTCTTACCTGCCAAGCGATATCATCGCCGCGTTCCTGTTCGCCCAACTGGAGATGGCCGAACAGATCATAGCCGCCAGGTGCAGGTTGCTGGAGCAGTACATGGAAGGCCTGCGCGATCTGGAAGAAAGTGGTGCTATACGGCTACCCTCAGTAGACGGCGATAGCACCTGTAACGGTCACATCATGTACATTATCACAAGATCCTTGGCGGAAAGGGCCAGACTGATTACTTGGCTGGAGGAGCGCTCCATCATTTCCGTATTCCACTATATCCCGCTGCATTCTTCGCCCATGGGGATGAGGCACTGTCGCACCCACGGAAGCATGGCGGTTACAGACCGCACTAGTGAGTGCCTGCTCCGTCTGCCGATGTTTTATGAAATGCAGCCTGCACAGGTCTCCCGGGTGGTCGACGCAGTGAGGGGCTTTTATGGACGCTAAGTTGTCCTCCGCAGGTAACAAACTGGGCAACTTGGCTTCGAGCATTGCTGACGGGGCACTCAAGTCGAACGGACGTCTTTTCTCGACTTTCTTTCTTCTTATCTTGGCATTGAAATGGCCTTTTCTTGGCATCCAGCCGGTCTGGGACGAGGCGTTCAGCATTTTTCCCGCAGCTCAATTTCTGGTCGATAACGGCTTCGATTATGTGCATCTCATGGAGCAGCCCCGCTACCATGATGGGGGGCCGACGGCGCATGCCCTTTCTTTAATGACCCTGGTCACTGCCTTGGTTTTGAAGGTCACAGGTGGCGGCACCCCGGCCTGGGTTATCTTGAGAGTCATGCAATGGCTCATGGCTGCGTCTATCGCGGTCATGTTGACGCGGATGCTCAGCGCCCTTATTGGAAAATATTCTGCCCTGCTCCTGTCACTCGCCTGTCTTGTCTATCCCATAGTATTGGCCCAACTTGGGTTCATGTATTTGGAAGTACCGGTACTCTTTTTTACTCTTCTGGCATTTACCCTTTTTTTCAAGAGCCGAATCTTGCCTTCCACCCTGTTTCTCGTCGTGGCTTGCCTGATCAAGGGCAGCGCGTTGATCGGCGTCGGGGCGTTGGTCCTGACGGTTTTGTGTTGTCAGGAGAAAAATCTCTGCAGGCGTTTTCTGGACGCTCTTATTCTCACGGCCCCTTCTCTTGTAGCGGTCAAGGCCATTATGGTCGTTAGTGACAGCAGGCTTTCGATGACCTACCACCAGAGTCATTCAGATATTGTTTCAGGCATGATAAATAAAAGCATCTTAATCTATCAAGCGTACATATCAATAGTCCCTGATATGATTATTATTTATGGGGCAAGTATTTTCATTTCATTCATGTTGATTTTGAAACTTCTCAACAAGAACGCTCGTATAAATGGCCAACAGAAGCAGATTATCTACTTCCATTCTTTTCTCATTATTGTTTTTTTCTTTTTTTATTTCGTGCTTTACAATCTAATACAGCAGGATGATAGCAGTTTTTTAACACGGTATTTTGCCTATGCGATACCTTCCATGTTATTCATTATATTTTATATGATTGATAGAGTCCTGCGCAACGAGGGCATTCTAATAATCATCTTGGTCCTCATAATCTCCGTGTTTCTGGTCAACAGGAGCGGTGCTCTGTATCCTTCGCTGCACTTCCCAAATATCGCCATGGCTGAGCGGTCCGAGGAGTACATCGACGGGTACTTGGTTGCGCAGGAATATATCGATTTGCTTGAAAAGAGAGTGCCTCGTGATGTTCCGGTTTTCGTCAGCTTGCCGGATTATTTCCTGACTCAGTATCCTGTGAACCGGTACGTCACCAAACCCCTGTCTAATGTGAGATACATCGGGAATGTGCTGAGAGTAGAGAGGCTTGGTTTCGAGTACCCGGACCATTTCGTCCTTGTCTACAGTTATCCTTGGCTTGGGGGGCAGTACATCTTGAGCATGTTCCGGGATGTTACACAAAGGAAAGACTTGTCTGTGGAGTTTTTGGGTCAGTTTAGCAGGGGGGCCTTCCATGGGCATGTCATAGAGGTCAGAAGAAAGAGATAGAGCATGCGTTAAAATGCATGACAAGCGAGAAGTGATGTTTGTTGAAAGCAAGAATCAAAATATTTCAAGGCATTCCGTTGTAGTATATGGGCTATTCAGAGGTGATTCGATCATACTTTCAACAATCATCTCACACGCACTTTTTTAAATGAAAGTTGGGACATTAGAGAGCCGTTGAAAAAAGGCTTACGGGATAACGTTAGATGATCATTTAAATTTATGGAGTGTGTGACTTTTTTCATTTAGTAGTTGTATATACGTTAAATAATTATTTGTGAGGTAATTCTCAAATGGATAATGATAGGCTTCTTCAACTTATCCAAACAAGCAGGTCTCGCATTATTGAGGTCCAAGGAGATTTTACCAACCGGGTTATGAAGAAGGTACGTGAAGAAAGCCTCTCAATTCCAGTGCGGATTTTAAGGCATCTCTTGTGGAATCAGGGAGGAATAGGGCAGCTTGCGGGGATAACGTCCAAACCGAAAACGAATGAGGATTGCGCTGCATGCTATGGGCTGACGGGTGCTTTCTACTGGATCTTGGGTCTCGTCCTGCTGGCAGGCCTGAGACTTCTTGGTGCCGACGCACTGATCAATCATGGGATTAAGATGCTTCCATGGATGAGCATTCTTGCCGGTACCTGGCTTCTGGGGCTTGCTGTCATCATGATGATCGGAGGACAAAGGGCAGTGATATGTGCCAAAGCTGGAACGGCACTCTTCATTATAGCAGTTCTGACCGCTATCCTGCCTTTCATGAAATCTGCATGGTCTCCCTTCGCATATTTATCAGTCATGCTGTCGCTTACGGCGGTATTCATGGGGGGGCTGCTATATTTTCAAGTGAAGGATTTTTCGAAGGAAAATGGCGGGAAGAATAATCATGGAGTTACCGCTTGAATGCTGAATGGAGGGTTTGGATGGGTGCTATGAAAAGAGGAAACAAAGCGTCAGATAAGGGATTCACGTTGATTGAAATTATCGCGGTTCTCATTATTCTTGGCATTCTCCTTGCTTTCGTCATTGTCAGGATGAACACAACGAGCGATGCGGACCTTACTTCCCAAATTCAAGTGATCAAGAACCATCTCCGGTATGCCCAATCAAGGGCGATGAGCACCGGTACGATATGGGGGGTGAATTTCTCTACAACGACGACATATTATTTATACGATGGGGCATCTCCTTCAACACCGGTATTGTTTCTCGGTGAGAAGGATCCGACGGTGAACCTGGATGACAAGAAATCAAAGCTAACGATCACATCGGCGCCTCAGAACATCAGGTTCAATGCTTATGGAAGTCCCGTTGATACATCAGGAAATTTGATTGCATCAACGATCACGTTAACGACCAACGGCGGAAATTTCCAAATTACGAAAAATACGGGATTTATTCCTTGATTACTCATGATGAATTTAATGGGCGCCATGCGAGGGAGAGACAAATATGAAGGAGCGAAGGAAGAAAAGTAAAGGATTTACACTGCTTGAAGTGATTATTGGGCTCGTCGTACTTTCGATCATGGCGGCGTTGCTGGTATCCTTTATGGGAACGGGGGTGGTGCAGAGCGCCAACCCGGTTCTCTTGGCTCAGAACGGTGCCTATATCAATCAGATCATGGAGAACATGACGGCCGACTACAAGAAAACATTGTCAGAGGCACAGAGCGGTTCTCCTCTGAACACATTCAAAGAGCGCATCGGGGCTAAAAATTCGCAGCAAACACTGTATTCCGCTTCAGGCCACGCATATACAATTGTAGAGAATGACTGGATTTCATTACCGCAGGCAGGTGGTCAGGAAACGACTGGTGCTGCCAGCGATAAATTATTGAAGGTAACCATTGACTATAGGGGCCTTACTTTAACGGCTCTATTTACGGAGTGATGAATCATGGCGACGACAAGAAAAGAAAATCCTGTGAGCGGCATGCTTCATGGTGCAATAGATTCGTTGAAGCAGGCACGATGGTGCGGAGGGAGAAGAGGGATGCGCGGATTCACCCTGATCGAGGTCATCGTGTCCCTGATTCTGGTGGGAATTCTCGCTGCCGTCGGCGGGCTGGGAATGGTTCAGGCCGTTCAGGGATACATGATCGTGAAGGACAACGCGGAAATGACACAAAAGGCTCAGTTGGCCATGGCCAGAGTAACACGGGAAATCGTCGAAATGACGGGACTGACTGCGGCTGCGAGCTCGATATTGCTGCCCGTGAAAAATGTGGATAGAAACGTTACGATCGGCTTGGATGCATCAGCCAAGGCGATAAAAATATCAGCCACCGGCGGAACCGACGTGACAGGCGGCGATATCCTTGTTGATAACGTCAACAGCTTGACTCTCACCTATTACACCGGTGCCACTCCGGCAAGCAGTTGGCCGCTTCCGGTACCGGGAACCTCCAGCGACATCCGCAATCTATCGGCCATCGACATCAATGTTCAGATTGCGCGGCCGGATGGCACTGTCCTTAGTTTCATGAATCGCGTGAGTCCAAGAAACAACAAGAATCAGGGTGGGGCGGCGCCGGGTGTCGAACCCCTCGCACTGAAAACAAATTACGGGTGCTTTGTCGCCACGGCGGCATTCGGGAATGCGGCACATCCCATGGTCATGCTGCTCAGGGATTTCCGGGACCGCTTCCTGCTGACCTGGAGCGGGGGAAAATGGCTGGCGGATCAGTATTATATCCACGGCCCGGCGGCGGCCGGTATGATCAAGGATCGCCCCTTTGCAATGTGGGCAGTGAGGATGATCCTGCTTCCTGTTGCGGCCCTGACATTCCTGATTGTCTATGCTCCCTGGGCCATTCCGTTTCTTCTCTTGAGTTCGCTGGTAGTAGTTGCTGCCGTACGCAGGGCAGGGTGGACGGAGGGGGCATCCACGCGTTTGCTGCGAGCTCACCAGAAGGGCAGCGTGTTGATCGGCCTGATTACCGCGATGGTGGTCATGGCCACGCTGGGGGCCGCCATGGTTCCCATGTTTTCCGCTTCCTATATGAATCAGGCAGGCTCGGATCATGGGCGGAAGGCATACTTTCTCGCAGAATCGGGATTCCGTTATGCCGCGGGACAGTATCTCGCTGCCGACAATACAGCGGCGGGAGAAACCGTCTTATCCAACATAAACAACAAGACTTACACACTCCTGAACAATCGCGGTTCGTTCACAACGGTTGTCTCCCCCTTTTGGACGGTTGCCCAATCCGTGTCTGGCAGCACCCTGACAACCCAAATCAGCGGGACGGCACCAGACCAACTGAAGACAGGCGCCGGTGGCGGTTATTTGCTGTTAGGAACCAACACCTTCCATTCCTATGGATCCCGGGCCAGCTCGGGGACAACGGTAACGTTTAGCACCCTCTCGGGTACGCCTGCCATGAGCGGGAATAATGAAGTTCTGCCGGTGGCCCTGCCTTCCAGCACTTCATTCGCCAGTGGTGGCAATTTGGTTCTGCAGTCGAAGGGAGCCGACGTTTTTCCTTTGTTGAACGGCAATTTCACGACTTCGGCAACCGGTTCAGTGGTTTTCAACTATGAAAAACGGGTAGGCAATACGCTGTACACAATCACCTTGGCAGACCCGTCCAAAGAATGGCCGACCTTTTCATTGAATAATGCTACTAATGACATAACTGCCGCGTCGAAGATTATCCTCGCAAAATACCTGCTTCTCACCTCTACGGGCAATTACAGCGGGAGTACGAGGCAGATCACATACAGCGTTCCCATTGGCTGGTTGGATGGGGGCGGGAAATTTGTTAAAAAACAAGAGATTAATACCTTTAACAGCGCTAGCGACGTAACCCGTTTCTCCTTCACGAACGGGCAGATGGGCACGCATGTCTATGAAGACGGGGCGATGAGGGTCAGTTCCGTGATTGATCCGACCACGACAGGTAGCGGCATCCTGGATTGGTTGATGGGGCTCATCGGTTGGGGCAACGATGGCCTCTGGGCCGTTAACGCCTGGGACTGGACGACGACCGATGTAAACCTCGCGCAGGCATGGCACGATGCCGGCGGTTGTCTCAGTTACGACCTCCAGGTGAAAGTGAACAATCAGCAGCCGTATTTCATGGCCGGCCTCGGATTCCGAGTGAGGAACAATCAGGGAACACAAGAAGCTGACAGAGATGTGCATACATATGGTGCTTCATTCCTCAGGCAAAGGCAAACAAGATCATGTGTGTGGTTTTTCGGGTGGAATTGTGGTGGTTGGGGACAGAATGATGGAATCAATCCTGACTTGCGGCCACTCACTACCTATCCGACTTCTGAGACGATAGAATCTGGGCTTTTATGGAGGACTGAAGCTCGTTATTCTGATCCGGCTATTGTCCTTTGGCAGCGTAACGGCCATCCAACGCAAATCGGTAGTTTTAAAGTGATAGCTTATCGAACAATAACGAGTGCAGATGGCATTACGACCGGTTCTGGAACGTCTTTGCGTTTAAAACCATGGACCACCCTCATGGTTCGCCTGATCGAGGGTTATGAGGTTAGGTTTCTAAATGGAAGGGTGAATGCAGATGGCAGTCACCTCAAGTATGGTGATGAAATCAAGGACATTACCGGTCTAAAGACAGCCCGTGTCATCGGGACGCCCGTGATCACGACAAACTGGGGTGCCGCAGGAACGACCACCACGCAGGGATACTTGATCTTGACCAATGTGGTCGGACAATTTAATAACGATGATCTGTACTTGGTTGGGGGGGGCAGTGACGCCGTTGCGAGGGCAAACGGGAGTACGAGCCTGCAGAAAAGCAACTATATCATGATCTATTACAGTGACAGCAAAGACCCGGTCGCAGGGAATACAATACAAGCTGACGGCTCGCCAAATCGCATCGGCAACAAGAGGAACAGCGTAAGCTGGCCGCCGGATGACTGGTCCACCAGAAAAGCAGGTCTTCCCGCGGCAGGAGGCAATGACTACTTTGCATTGATTGGGAATAACAGCAGCGCCTCGGTCACTGTACCCTGGACTGCCCTGGATACCAATTCTGCAAACTACTATGGCGGCCTCGGCCCCAGTTTCTTCGATGGAGTGGCCGGTTCAGATCTCTACCACTCCATCATCAAGACATGGGCTCTGATTTCACCGAACTGGACCAGTTCGAGTACGGCGGCCGATTTCGCTAACCCCGGCGATCATATAACCCTGATCACTTCCAGCAGCGCCGGTACCTCGACTTATTACGACGACTTTGCGGTTCAGATAGACATGAAGTCCGGGACAGGCTTCCTGCCGCCGATCCAGCAGTAGCATTAAAGACTGAGGCAGGTTGGAAAACAGGCCCCTGTAATCGGAACATAGAGAGAAGGGGGATGGAATTCAATTCCATCCCCCTTTCTTCGTTTTTTCAACTATTTGAAGAGGAAAGGCGTAACCCAGAGGACAACCGATGCGGCGACGGCCAGAAACATGGCCAGGAAGGAATACCTGGCGAGCTTCTCCGACGGGAACACCGTCACGAAGACGGAGATGGCCGAACAGGCGATGAAAAAGCCTTTGACGTAGGGAACACTGACCATGAACAGGCTGCAAAGAAAGATCACGGCCGGGAACAGGGCGGCAGTCCGCTTCCCGTAGGCGACGGCAAAGGTCCTGTCGCCGATGCCCTTGTCCACGCTGTAGTCCATGATCGTGCTGAAGGCGTGAAAACCCATGACGCAGAAGGTGAAGTAGTATGCCTGGAGTGGAAGGGCCAGGGCGTTGTCCACGAAGCTGAATCCAAGGGCGAAGGGGGCCATGAAGCCGATGATACCGGCGGAGATCACATCCAGAGGCGGTCGAACCTTCAGGCGCCAGGGGGGCGTTGAATAGGTGTAGGCCAGGACGAGGAACGCCATGGTGAAGAAGATGTTCGCGGGATTTGCCGTGGCGGCGGAAGCGAGCAGGATGGCAAGGCCCGCCGTGATGGCGGTGCGGACGACCAGCCTGTGGTGGCGCGGATCTGCCAGGGCTCCCTCGACTCCACCCTTTCGTGGATTTCCAAGATCGGAGGCGTAATCGTGGACATCGTTCAGCCCGAAGGTGAACAAGCAGGCGGGAAACGAAAGCAGAATCATCTGGAGGATCGTCAGGGCTGTGCACCGGAAGGCGGGATCGGATGCCGGCCCGTGCTTTCCGTACACGAGGCCCATGCAGAAGACCAGGGGCAGTGCGATCCACAAGGGGGGACGGCTGATCTTCAGCAGGAGGATGATTTTCGGCCACATGGCTGCCTCTTCGAGGGAAGCATGAAAAGGAAGGGCGAGCAGGCTTCTGCCCTGATCTTCTCTTGCCGTTATCAACGCAGATTGTACTTTACAATGCAGTAAAGCGCCCGCAAGCCGTCCTTCCAGTTGATCTTTTTCCCTTCCTTGTACGTCCTCCCGTAATAGGAAATGCCGACTTCATAGATGCGGCAGTCGAGTCTGGCAATCTTGGCGGTGATTTCCGGTTCGAACCCGAAGCGATTCTCCTCGATGGCGATCGACTGGATGATCTCGCGGCGGAAGGCCTTGTAGCAGGTCTCCATGTCCGTCAGGTTCAGGTCAGTCAGCATGTTGGAGAGCAGGGTGAGGAAGCCGTTGCCCATCCGGTGCCAGAAATAGAGGACCCGGTGTGCCTCGCCGCCGAGGAAGCGGGAGCCGTAGACGACATCGGCTTTACCATCCAGGATCGGTTTCAGGAGTTTCGGGTATTCCTGGGGGTCGTATTCCAGGTCGGCATCTTGGATGAGGACGATATCCCCCGTCGCGGTCTTGATTCCCTCCCGGATGGCGGCGCCTTTCCCGCGGTTGGCCGGCTGGAGGATGATCCGGTCGATGCGATCCTCGATCTGTTTCAGCTTCTCCCTGGTTCCATCGGTCGAGCAGTCGTCCACGACGATGATCTCTTTATCCGGATGCGGTGAACTCCATATGGCATCAATTATGCTTTCTATTGTATGGGTCTCATTGAAGCAGGGGACAATGACGGACAGTTTCATGGATTCTCCTGATGTAGGGTTTTGTGTTGTAACATGAGAAAAATGGGAGGATTTGTAATCCAATCTTGATTCTTGCTGAATCGATGCCCGGTTGCTGTGAAAAACACCTACAGGGTGCTTTTGTTCTTGTCAATCGCCGTATTGATGTTGATATCTCCAATTCTTGCAGAAAACCATACAAAAGAGGGAGCGCCAATGAGAGGTTTGTCGGACGGCATCCGGAGAATTTTCAAGAGGCGCTTGCAAAGCCGGTTCTCCGTGACGGGCAGGGCGATGGTCCTTATTGCTCCGGGGGAGGACAGTGAACGGAAGGTGCAGGTCCTGGACATCAGCCGGGGCGGGTTGGCCTTTGTTTACGACGGGCCGAAGGAAGACCTGGAGGATTCGGGGATTCTTCAACTCCTGGCTCACAATGTCGTTTTTCTGGAGAAGGTCCATTTCGAGACGGCATCTGACGTTGCACTGCAGGAGAGCGAGGAGCGATATCGCCGCCGGGGGGTGAGATTCAAGTGGATGGGAGTCTTGGACCACGGGAAGCTGGACGATTTCATCCGTGAAGTCGGAACGTTCAAACTCTAACAGGGGGAAGAGAGTTCATTTCAAGTTGTTCCCTTGTCCTGAATCAGGAGCGAAAAGA
Source organism: Syntrophales bacterium (assembly GCA_035363115.1). Classification (NCBI taxonomy): domain Bacteria; kingdom Pseudomonadati; phylum Thermodesulfobacteriota; class Syntrophia; order Syntrophales; species Syntrophales bacterium. The sequence continues at coordinate 63,213 of DAOSEM010000005.1, forward strand.
TGACGTTATTGGAAAAGCGGAAAGGTTTCACCCTGATCGAAATGATTGTGGTCTTGGTGGTGCTGGGGATTCTTGCGGCGGTGGCAACTGCCAAGTTTTTTAACATGCAGACGGAGGCAAAAACAAAAGCTGCCCAGGCCGCTGTGGCCAGCGCACAATCCGCAATATCCATGGGCTTTTCGCAACATCTGGTCAATCCTTCCTCCCCGAATCATGTTGCCGGCCCGGCGGAGGCGTGCACCAAGGTGGCGTTGAGCGGTGCCACGGGAGTCGTCTATACGGTCACCTGCGACGGCGACGACTGGGACGTAGTATCAAGCAGCATCACCGCTAATTACGACGGCACGACGGCAACGGGCACATGGAACAGGCCCTGAAAAGAGGGCAGAAGTTCTTACGTTTGCCGGGAGCAAGGGGGAACAGGAAAGCCTGTTCCCCCTTGCTTATGCGAAGAGATCATACACATCCGAGCCGGTGATCCGGAACGTCCGGAACTGCCCGGTCTTCATGCCCTTCTTCTTGAGGCAGGTCACCCCGTCGATCTCCGGTGCCTGCCGGCGGCAGCGGCCGACCAGGGGATAATCGGGGTTCTCGCCCGGTCCCTCCACCAGCACTTCCTGCATGGTCCCGACGAGCGAGGCGTTGATCTCAGCAGAGATTTCCGCCTGCTCCTCCATCAGGACCTGCCATCTCCTCTCCTTCTCCTTCTTCGATATCCGCTGGGGCATCTCCGCCGCCGGCGTTCCCTCCTCCTTTGAATAGACGAAGACGCCCAGGTGGTCGAACCGGGTCTCCCGGACGAAATCCACGAGGGCGTTGAACCTGCGGATCGTCTCGCCGGGGAAGCCGACGATGAGGGAGGTCCGCAAGGCGACCCCGGGGATGATCTCCCGGGCCTGCCGGATTACCTTCCGGATTTCCGCGCTCCCGCCCCGGCGGTTCATGGCGGCCAGGATCCCGTCGTCGATGTGCTGGATCGGGATGTCCAGGTATTCGCAGATTTTCTCTTCCTCTGCCACCGCCTCTAAGATGCCGTCCGTGAGGCCTGCCGGGTAGGTATAAAGGAGGCGGAGCCAGTGCAGGTCGCTGATGCGGGACAGCTCCCGGAGCAGGCGGGGCAGGCGCTCCCCGCTTTTGCGGTCTTTGCCCCAGGCCGTCGTGTCCTGGGCGGTGAGGATGATCTCCCGGGTGCCATTTTGAACCAGGTGCTCCGCTTCACGGAGGACGTCGTCCAGGCGGCGGCTCCGGTAGGGCCCGCGGATCTGCGGAATGGCGCAGTAGGCGCAACAGTTGGAACAGCCGTCGGCGATCTTCAGGTAGGCGGTGTGTCTCGGTCCCGAAACCATGCGGGGAAGAGCCGCGTCCATCAGGAAGGACGGGCGCCGGGAGGCCGCGAGGCGGTCAGGCGAGGTCCGGGCGACGAGTTTTTCGATATGCCGGGCGATCCGGGGGATCTCGTCGATTCCCAGGAAGAGGTCCACCTCCGGCAGGTCCCGCGCCAGCTCCGGGCCGTAGCGCTGGGGAAGGCAGCCCGTGACGACCAGGTGGCGGCAGGTTCCCTTCTGTTTGTACTGCGCCAGGGTCAGGATCGCCTCGATGGACTCCTCTCTTGCCGGGAGGATGAAGGCGCAGGTGTTGATGAGGATCAGGCGGGCGTCCTCAGGCCGCTCCACCGGCCGGTATCCCGCCTCCCGGAGGAGCCCCGCCATGACCTCGGCATCGATCTCGTTCTTCGGGCAGCCGAGGCTCAGGAGGAAAAAGGGGGTGGACTCCTTTTTATGCAAATCCAATTCGTCTTTTCCTTCTCGGGAGGGCAAGAGAATCCGTCTTGATTGTTAGAGCTTCTTGACGAGGACCTTGCGGGGCTTGGCGCCGTCGGCGGGTCCCACGATGCCTTCGGCCTCCATGCGCTCGATCATCCGGGCGGCCCGGTTGTAGCCCACCTTCAGGTAGCGCTGGACCAGGGAGATCGAGGCCTGCCCGAGGTCCGCCACGAGGGCCACCGCCTCGTCGTACTTCTCGTCCACGTCCTCGTCGCTCTCGACGGAGGACGTCTCGGGCCGGTATTCCGTGATGGAGGGATCGAAGCTGGGCTGCCCCTGCTTCTTGATGAACATGACGATGCGGTCGATCTCCTTCTCCGAGACAAAGGGTCCGTGGATGCGGGCCAGCTTGGAGGTCCCCGGCGGCATGAAGAGCATGTCGCCGGCCCCGAGCAGGCTCTCCGCTCCGAGCTGGTCGAGGATCGTCCTGGAGTCCACCTTCGAGGAGACCTGGAAGGAGATGCGCGTGGGGAAGTTGGCTTTGATGACGCCGGTGATGACGTCCACCGAGGGCCGCTGGGTGGCCAGGATCAGGTGGATGCCGGCGGCGCGGGCCATCTGGGCCAGCCGGGCCAGCGATTCCTCCACGTATCGCTGGGCCACCATCATCAGGTCCGCAAGCTCGTCAATGACGATGACGATGTAGGAGAGGCGGACGTGCTCCTCCGGGGCCTTCGCGATGGCGGCCAGGGCCTGGCCCTCCGCCTCCGGGGGCATGGCTTCCTCCATCTCGGGAGCGGCTTCCGGCTTTGCCTTGGCGGACTCCAGCCCGAAGGCCTGCCGCTTCGCCTTCTCGTTCTTTGCCTTCTCGATCATCCGGTTGTAGCCGTCCACGCCCTTGGCGCCCACTTCGCCCATGACGCGGTAGCGCCGCTCCATCTCCTCGACGGCCCACTTCAGGACCATGGACGCCTTCTTCGGGTCCACCACGACGGGGTGGAGCAGGTGGGGGATCCCCTCGTAGGCCGACAGCTCCAGGCGCTTCGGGTCGATCAGGAGGAACTTGACCTCGTCGGGGGTCGCCCGGAAGAGGATGCTGCAGATCATGGCGTTCAGCGAGACGCTCTTCCCGGAGCCCGTCGTGCCGGCGATGAGGAGGTGGGGCATCCGGGCCAGGTCGGCCATAACGGGGGCGCCGACGATGTCATCCCCGAGGGCGATGGGCAGGCGGAGCTTCGCCTCCCGGAAAGCCTCCGTGTCCAGCACGTTCCGGAGGCGGACCGGTTCCCGCTCGTGGTTCGGGATCTCGATGCCGATGGCCCCCTTGCCGGGAATGGGCGCGATGATGCGGATGCTGGGGGCCCGGAGTGCCAGCGCCAGGTCGTCGGTCAGGTTGGTGATCCGGTTGATCTTCACCCCGGGTGCGGGCTCCAGCTCGTACATCGTGACGACCGGCCCCGGCTTCACCTCCACGACGCGGCCCTCGACGCCGAAGTCGGCCAGCTTCTTTTCGAGGATCCGGGCGTTGGCGATCAGGCTGTCCCGCTTGACCCGGGAGTCCCGCTTGTCCGCCTGGTCGAGGAGGGAGAGCGGGGGAAGCTGGTAGTCTCCCACCCGTTCGAGAAAATCGAAATGGGTCTGCTCGGTCTTTTTCTGCTTCGGTTTTTCCGCCGGCAGCGGCGCTTCGATGATCGGCTCCGGCAGGTCGCTGACCTTCTTTTCTTCAACGGGCTCCGCTTCCTTCACCACGGGGGAGGCGGACGTTTCCCGGCCGGTGCGGCGCAGGATGTTCCACACGGCCAGGGAGGCGGATTTCAGGCCTCGCCAGAGGGTCGCCACGGAGACGTCCGCGACGACCATCAGGGAAATGAGGAGAACCAAAAGATAGAGAAGGAACGTTCCCGCCCGGTTGAGCACCGAAATCAGGACATCCGTGAGGACTCCTCCCAGGAGGCCGCCGGCCTGCAGCCTTATGCCGAAGACGCTGATCTTCGACAGGAGCAGGCTCGAGAGGCCGGAGCAAACCAGGAGCAGGGCCGCCGCCCCCAGGGCCGGAACGGCCCGGATCCGGAAGGCTTCATCCAGGAAGAACCGGAACGAGGCGACGAGCGCCAGGATGGGGATCAGGAAGGCCCCGAATCCCAGGAGACGGATGAGGGCATCGGCGGTATAGGAGCCGGCGGCCCCGAATATGTTCCGCACCGCCGGATCGTCCGATACGTACTGGGTCAGGGATGGGTCCGCCGGGGAATAGGAGATGAGCGAAAGAAAGAGAAAGAACGAAAGGGCGAGGCCGACAACGCCTAAGATTTCCCTCTTTCTGCGGTTGTTATCCCGAGCTTTGCCCGTCATGGATTCAGGCCGCCCCCCTCGTCGTGTCCTCGGAGGCGTTGTAGGTTTCGTAGTTGCGCAGGATCGTGTTCCGGACCCGCTCGATGAGTTCGTGCCGGGTCTCGATGGTGTAGTCCTTTGTTTCAATGGGCTTGTCGATCACCATGATGACGTTTCCCGGGTTGATCTGCAGGGACCGCTTCTGCATGACACGGCCCGTGCCGACCAGGGAGACGGGGATGATCGGGACGCCCGACCGGATGGCCAGGTGGAACGCCCCCTGCTTGAAGGGCTTGAGCGTCATGTCCCGGCTGCGGGTCCCTTCCGGGAACGACATGACCGATTTCCCCTCCCGAATCTTTTCCGCCGCCTCGTCGATACTGCGCAGGGCCTTTTCGTGGTGTTGGCGGTCGATCTCGATGTAACCGGCGTTGCGCATGGCCTTGCCGAAGACGGGGATCTTGAAGAGCTCTTTCTTGGCGATCCAGCGGAACTGGCTTGGGATGTGGCCGAGGACGACGAAGATGTCGTAGTCGCTCTGGTGGTTGGCCATGAAAATCTGCGGCCTGTCCTCGAGAACGTTTTCCGTACCGATGATCCGGACCTTGACGCTGGACATGGCCAGGAGCGTCCGGGACCACATCCGGGCCAGGCGGTGGACCATGTTCTCTCCCGGTGACAGCAGGGAGAAGACGACGGCACAGGTGGAGAAAAACCCGGTTACGGCAACGCCGAGTGCTACAAGGATTGCGGAACGCAAGATGTTGGAGGTCATGGTCTGCAAGGATCCCGTTTGAAGAAGATGTGTATTTACTTGATTTTATTACTCGAATACTTTAGCATTATGACCTACTCCCATTGTGAAGTCAATACGGAATTGGTTTTGCGGCCGGGAACCGTCGGCGGAAACCATGGAACAGAATAAAAGAATTGACAAACCGGCTCCGGAAACATAGCATCCGTCGGTTCAAGCCGGGCCGGCGCAGTTCCCGGCGATTCCCGAGGTTCAGTGTGAAGGGCATCCTGACGAAAAAAAGGGCGGTATCGATCATCGAGGGCTTCCCCAGGGCGAAAGTCCTGGTGGTGGGCGACATCATGGTGGACCATTTCATCTGGGGGCGCGTGTCCCGCATCTCCCCGGAGGCCCCCGTGCCGGTCGTGGAGGTCCAGTCGGACAACCTTCTCCTGGGGGGATGCGCCAACGTCCTGAACAACGTTTATGCCATGGGGGGGCAGGTATTCGGTGCCGGCGTGGTCGGCAGGGATCCCATGGGCGACCGGGTGGTGGATGAATTCCGGAAGCGAGGGATCGATATCGGCGGTGTCGTCCAGGAAGACGAGCGGCCGACGACGCTGAAGACGCGGATCGTGGCCCATTCCCAGCAGGTGGTGCGTTTCGACCGGGAGAGTCGACGGTCCGTGGCGGCGGCCAGCATCGAGCGGATTCTTTCCTATATCCGGAGCCTCCGCGGAGAGCTGGGGGCGGTCGTCATTTCCGACTACAACAAGGGAGTCGTGACCAGGGAGCTCCTGGACGGCATCCGGCAGGCCCTCGCGGGCGGACACACAGTGGTCTGCGTGGATCCAAAGCAGAACGATTTCAGCCTCTACCGGGGCTTCGACGTGATCACGCCGAATCATCATGAGGCCGCCCGTGCCTTCGGGACCGAGCATATCCACGGCTCCGATCTCGTGAACGTGGGCAACGCCCTGCTGGAGCGCTACGGTTTCCAGGCGCTTCTCGTAACCCGGGGCGAGGCGGGGATGAGCCTCTTTGAGCGGGACGGCCGGATTCGCCACACGTTTTTCCCGACCCAGGCCAAGGAAGTCTTCGACGTGACGGGTGCGGGAGATACGGTCATCGGCGTGTTCGCCCTGGCCGTGGCCTCGGGGGCCACCTTCAGGGAAGCGGCCTTCCTGGCGAATTATGCGGCTGGAATCGTGGTCGGCAAGGTCGGAACCGCCACGGTCTCCCAGCAGGAGCTGAAAAGAGTCCTATGAGCCGGCCCAGGAGCGCGGAACCGGTGAAGCTGGTGGCGAGCTTTTTCTCCACGCAGGACGAGAGGATCGCGGAGGCGATCCGGGGCCTCGCCGAGGTCTGCGGCACTCCCGATTTCATCGGACCCTGCCATACCTTCTCGTTTACCGAATATTACCAGGAGGAATTCGGGTCGCCCCTCAAGAGGCGCTTCGTATCCTTTGAGCGCCTGGCTGCCCCGGAGAGCCTTCCGGATGTCAAGCTCCGGTCCAACTCCCTGGAGGAGCGGCTGGCCGAGGGAGACCGGCGAACCGTCAACATCGATCCGGGATACATCTCGCTGGCGCACCTGATCCTGGCCACCTGTAAGGGCTACACGCACCGGCCTTACCTGCGGGACGGCGTTTACGCCGACCTGACCCTGATGTACCGGGACCGCCGGTTCCAGACCCTGCCCTGGACGTATCCGGACTACGCGTCGGAGGAGACCCGGGAGATGTTCCGGACCCTCCGCGAGCGGTATGTCCTGCAACTTAAACAGATGGGAGCATCCTCATGATTCGAAGCATGACGGGGTACGGCCGGGCGGAAATCGTCCGCGGCGGCCGAAAGATCACGGCGGAGATCAAGTCCCTGAATCACCGCTACCTGGAGGTGACGGTCCGTTTCCCCTCGGCCCTGTCGGCCCTGGAACTGGAGATCCGGCGCAAGGTCGGCGAGCGCTTCGTCCGGGGACGGGTCGAGGTCACGATCCGGGTGAACGGGGAGACGGATCCCGAAAACGGAAACCTGCGGGTCAATTGGCCCGCCGTGCAGGGCTACCGGCGCATGCTGGAGGAGATCCGGGAGAAGATGGGCCTGGAGGGGCCGGTGACGCTGGAGATGATCGCCTCGTTCCGGGACGCCTTCACGCGGGAGGACGACACGGATGCCTGGACCGAGGCGGGGGAAGCCGTGTCGGAGGTGGTGGAAAAGGCGGTCGCCTCGACGCTGGAGATGCGCGACCGGGAGGGAGAGATCCTCTGCAGCGACCTGAGAAACCGGCTCGAACTGCTGGCCGGCTGGCTGGACACCATTGCCGCCAAGGGGCCCGTCCTGGTCGCGGAATACCAGAAACGGCTCTCCGAGAGGGTTCGCGAGCTGGCGGGAGGGGTCATCACCGATGAGGCCCGCCTGGTGCAGGAGGTGGCCATCCTGGCGGAGAAGACCGACATCACCGAGGAGATCGTCCGCTTCCGCGGCCACATGGACCAGTTCCGGGAGATGCTGGCCGCGGGCGATGCCGTGGGCCGCAAGATCGACTTCCTGATCCAGGAGATGAACCGGGAGGCCAACACGATCGGCTCCAAGAGCGGCGATTCGGAGATCGCCCGGCAGGTCATCGAGATCAAGACGGAGCTGGCGAAGATCCGGGAGCAGGTGCAGAACATTGAGTGACGGGACCGGGACATCCGGGATCTTCCTGGTGGTCTCCGCCCCCTCGGGAGCGGGGAAGACGACGGTCTGCCGGGAATTCCTGAAGCAGACCCCGGGGGTGCGCTTTTCCGTGTCCTATACGACCCGTCCGCCCCGCCGGGGCGAGGTGGACGGCAGGGACTACCATTTCATCCCGGAGGAGGAATTCCGGCGCCGCATCGCCGAGGGTGAGTTCGCCGAGTGGGAGGAGAACTACGGCAACCTTTACGGCACATCGGCGAAGACGATGCGGGAGTTTCTGGAGAAGGGGGAAGACCTCCTGCTGGACGTCGACACCCGTGGGGCTCGGGCATTGAAAAAAAACTTCCCCGGTGGTATCTATGTCTTCATTCTGCCGCCGGATTTGGACGCATTGCGGTCACGCCTCTCCCGGAGGGGAAGCGAAGCAAGGGAAACGATGGAGCGGCGGTTCAGCCGTGCCGTCGAAGAGATCCGGGAGGCATACGGCTATGATTACGTCGTCTGCAACGACCTGGTGGAAAACGCGGTGGAGAACATCCGGTCCATCTACAGGGCCGAGCAGTGCCGGACGGCCCGCTGGACCGGCAGAATTGAAAAACTCATCCCAGAATAACGGAGGAAATAGAGATTCATGGCAAGAATAACCGTTGAAGACGCGCTTCAGAACGCCGGCAACCGGTTCGCCCTGGTGATCCTGGCGGCGAAGCGCTCCCGGCAGCTCCTGAAGGGCTCCGCGCCGCTGGCGGACATCCGCAACAACCGGGAGATCGTGGCGGCCCTGCGGGAGATTGCGGCGGGCAAGGTGATGTTCGCCCACCCGGAATTGATGCAGGCCCTGAAGGAATCTTTCAAGATCCCGATGGATCACCAGACGGAATTTATCGGAGATGACGACTACTCCGAGTGACCCGGCAAGGCGCCGGCTGATCTTTGCCCTCGACGTCGGAGACGGGATCGACGAGGCCCTGTCGTGGGTCCGCCGTCTCCGGGACCACGTGGGCCTGTTCAAGGTCGGCAAGGAGGCCTTCACGTCCCTGGGGCCGGAGATTGTCCACCGGATCCGGCAGGAGGGGGCGGAGGTCTTTCTGGATCTGAAGTTCCACGACATCCCCAATACGGTGGCCCGGGCGGCCGAAGCGGCCTGCGGCCTGGGAGTGTCCATGTTCAACGTCCACGCCTCCGGGGGCAGGCGGATGATCGCCGATGCCGCGGAGGCCGTCCGCCGCTGGTCCGGCGAGCGGGGAGAGGATCCCCCGGTCGTCCTCGCGGTGACGGTACTGACGAGCCTGGACGGGAAGGACCTCGAGGAGATCGGCTTCTCCCTCGGCGTGGAGGGCATGGTTCTCCGCCTGGCCGGGATGGCCCGGGATGCCGGGGCGGGCGGCGTGGTGGCGTCGCCCCACGATGCGGCGGCGATCCGGAAGGCCTGTGGAAAGGATTTTGTCATTGTCACCCCGGGAATCCGGGGGGCCGACGCGGTTTCCGGGGACGACCAGAAGCGTGCCTGGTCCGCGGAGGAGGCCGTCCGGGCGGGAGCCGACTTTGTCGTCGTCGGGAGGCCCATCCGGCTGGCCCGGGACCCGGCCGCCGAGGCGGATCGAATCGTCCAGCAGATCGGGGAGGGGTTGTCGAAACGGCCGGCGTAGAGCATGCCGGATTTGGAGCGGGGATGGCGCTGCCGCGGGACATCGAGGTGATTTACGGGGTGAATCCCGTCCTGGAAGCGCTTCGCTCCGGGGAGCCGGCCATCGAGCGGGTCCTGATCGCGAAAGGCCGCGGTGCAAAGGCTGTGGAGCCGGTGCTGAAGCTGACAAGAGAGCGCGGCATCGCAACGGGTTTTGCGGATCGGCAGGAGCTCGACCGGCTCGCGGGACGGACAGGCCATCAGGGCGTGGCGGCCCTGTGCCGCCCTTTTCGATACGCCTCCCTGGAGGAGGCGGCCGGAGGGGAAGACAACCGGGGACACCGGCTCGTGGTGGTTCTGGACGGCATCACCGACCCCCAGAACCTGGGCGCCATCATCCGGACGGCCTGCTGTTTCGGGGCTTCCGGCATCGTGATCCCGGAGCATCGGGCGGCGCCGGTCACGCCGGCGGTGATGAAGGCATCCGCCGGGGCGGCGGGGAGAATTCGCGTGGCCCGCATCGGGAACCTGGCCCAGGTCCTGGATGCCCTCAAGGAGATGGGCTTCTGGATCTACGGGACGGATGCAACGGGCGGCAGAGAGCTGGATGCCGCGTCCTTTGAAGGGGATGCGGCAGTAGTCATGGGAAGTGAAGGATCGGGACTGCGGCCCCTGATTCGCAGGAAATGCGACTTCCTGCTGTCGATACCCATGACGGGGGACTTCGATTCGTTGAATGTTTCCGTGGCGGCGGGGATCTTACTGTACGAGGTCTCGCGCCGGCGGAATCCCTGCCGGAGGCAGGTCGGTACACCAACCATCTGAAGAAAGGAAGGGACTATGCCTGCGTATGTTTGGGAGGGGACGACCAGGGCGGGTGCCGTCAAGAAGGGGGAACTGGAAGCGGTCGATCCGGCGGCTGTCCGAACCCTGCTGCGGCGCCAGGGCTTCAAGTCCATTACCGTCAAGGCGAAGCCCAAGGACCTGCTGGAGTACCTGCCTTTCCTGAAACAGAAGGTGAAGGAAAAGGAGGTCGTGGTCTTCTGCCGGATCTTCGCCACCATGATCAATGCCGGCCTTCCGCTGATGCAGTGCCTCGATCTTCTGGCGCAGCAGGAGGCGAACAAGACCTTCCAGACGATCATCCGGGCCATCAAGGAGGACATCGAGGGCGGCATGACCCTGACGGACGCCCTGAAGAAATACCCGGAAATTTTCGACCAGCTCTTCGTCAACCTCGTCGCGGCCGGGGAGAGCGGCGGTATCCTCGACGTGATTCTCCAGCGGCTTTCGAGTTACATGGAAAAGTCGATGAAGCTGAAGGCGAAGGTGAAGGGGGCCATGACGTACCCCGCCTCCGTTCTCGTCATCGCCGTCGGCGTCGTGGCGCTTCTGCTCATCAAGGTCATCCCGGTCTTCCAGAAGATGTTCGAGGGCATGGGGGGGGAACTCCCCGGACCGACCCAGTTTCTTGTCAACGCCAGCCAGTTCACCCAGAACTATTGGTGGGTCGGTGTGGCGATCATCGTGGCGATCGGATACGCCTTCAAGCGGTTCTACGCAACCGAGAAGGGGACCCTCACCATCGACGCCATGCTTCTCAAGGCTCCCGTCTTCGGACCGCTGATCAAGAAGGTAGCCGTGGCCAAGTTCACCCGCACGCTCTCCACCATGATGTCCAGCGGTGTGCCCATCCTGGAAGGCCTGAGCATCGTGAGCAAGACGGCGGGCAACAAGATCATCGAAAACGCCCTGGTCAAGGTCCGGCACAGCATCAGCGAGGGCAAGACCATCGCCGAGCCCCTGGAGGAGGCGAACATCTTCCCGCCCATGGTGGTCCAGATGATCGCCGTCGGAGAGGCGACGGGCGCCCTCGACACGATGCTGGCAAAGATCGCGGATTTCTACGACGATGAGGTCGATGCTGCGGTGGAGGCCCTGACCGCCCTCCTGGAGCCCTTCATGATGGTCTTCCTCGGCGGGGTGTGCGGCGGCATGATCATCGCCATGTACCTGCCGATCTTCAAGATGGCCTCGGTGGTGGGGGGTTAGGAGAAGGAAGAGAAAAGAAATGGTCGGGATGGCGCGATTTGAACGCGCGACTCCTGCATCCCGAATGCAGTGCCCTACCAGGCTGGGCCACATCCCGACACGGGCGGCACCATATACAATCCGGGTATAAATGTCCACCCCTTTTTTCCGCCCGGATTCCGGTAATCCCGGTAAGTTAGGAATCAACCGTGATCATTTACGACCTGCGCTGCAAAAACAACCACACCTTCGAAGGCTGGTTCCAGGACCGGACGGCCTTCGAAAAGCAGAAAGACGGGAACTTCATCACCTGCCCGGTCTGCGGGGATGTGGAGGTCTCCATTGTTCCGTCCAGCCGTGCCTTCGTCGGGAAGGAATCACGGCCGGAAACACGCGACTCGCGGGAGATCACACCGGCGCAGGCCTTCCGCATGTTTCATGAATTTCTCAACAAGAACTTCGACGACGTGGGGAACCGGTTCGCGGAAGTGGCCCTGAAGATCCATCACGGCGACGAGGAGAAGCGGAATATCAAGGGCACCACAACCCCCCAGGAAGAGGACACCCTCCGGGAAGAGGGCATCGAATTCCTGAAGATCCCGGTGCCGAAGCTCGACAGTTGAGAGTCCCGCCCGCACCGGGCCGTCCGCCGGTCCGGGCGCTATCGCCATCACCGGAAATCCCCATGGACCGATCCTATCCTGACATTCTCAATCTCATCGGCAATACTCCGCTCGTCGAAATCCGGCGCCTGAACCCCAACCCCAGGGTCCGTATCCTGGCGAAACTGGAGAGTTTCAATCCCGGCGGCTCCATCAAGGACCGCACCGCCCTGGCCATGATCGAGGGGGCGGAGAGGCGCGGCGAGCTGACCCGCGACAAGATCATCCTCGAGGCCACCAGCGGCAACACCGGGATCGGCCTGGCCCTGATCGCCGCCATCAAGGGTTACCGGATCTGCCTGGTCATGTCCGAGGCGGTGAGCGAGGAGCGAAAGCGGATCCTCAAGGCCATGGGGGCCGAGCTGATGTTCACCCCGGCCGGCCTGGGGACGGACGGGGCCATCGAGCGGGGCTACCAGATGGTCCGCGACAACCCGGGCAAATATTACGCCCCCGACCAGTTCAACAATCCCGACAACATCCTGGCGCACTACCAGGGCACCGCCGAAGAGATCTGGAGCCAGACGGAGGGTTCCGTAACAACGGTGGTGTGCACCCTGGGGACGAGCGGCACGGCCATGGGGCTGTCCCGGCGCCTCAAGGAGCTGAATCCCGCCGTCCGCATCGTCGGCGTCGAACCCTATCTCCAGCACAAGATCCAGGGGCTCAAAAACATGAAGGAGTCCTACACGCCGGGCATCTACGACCGGAAGATGCTGGACGAGAAGGTAAACATCCTCGACGAGGACGCCTTCGAGACGGCCCGCCGGCTGGCCCGGGAAGAGGGGATCTTCTGCGGCATGAGCTCCGGCGCCGCCGTTTTCGTGGCCCTGGAAAAGGCCCGGGAGATGGAGGAGGGAGTCGTCGTCGTCATTGTCCCCGACGGGGGGGAGCGGTATTTAAGCACCAGCCTGTTCGTGGACCGGGAAGAGACGACGCTGAAATTCTACAACACCCTGACACGGGAGAAGGAATTCTTCCGGCCGATCCGGCCGGACCTCGTCCTGATGCACTCCTGCGGTCCCACCGTGCACGACGTGCCCCACATCGGGAGCTACCGCCGCTTCGTCGTCTCCGATCTGATCCGCCGCTACCTGGCGTACAAGGGGTACCAGGTCAAGCACGTCATGAACATCGTGGACCTGGCGGACCGGTCCATCCGGGGGGCCGAGCGGGCGGGCATGGAGCTGGCGACCTACACGGAGCGGTGCATGCAGGCGTTTCTCCAGGGGCTCGACCGGCTCGGGATCACCCGCGACGAGGCCTTCCCCAGGGCCAGCGAAAACGTGGACGCCATGATCCAGCTCGTCGAGAAGCTGGTGGAGCGCGGATATGCCTACGAAAAACTGCGCTCCGTCTACTTCGACATCTCCAAGCTCGATGCCTACGGCCGCCTGTCCAACATCGACCTGGGCAAGGTCAAGCAGGGCAAGACGGTGGACCTGGACGAGTACGAGAAGGACAGCCCGGTGGACTTCACCCTCCTGAAGCGGTCCACCCTGGGCGAGTTGAAACGAGGGATCTACTACAAGACCCGCTGGGGGAACGTCCGGCCCAGCTGGCACCTGGAGTGTGCGGCGATCTCGCTGAAGTACCTGGCGGAGACCTTCGATATCCACGCCAGCGGCTCCGACATTGTCTTTCCCCACTGCGAGAATGTCTACGCCATCGGCCGCGCCTTTACGGGCAAGGCGCCGGCGAATTACTGGCTGAACACGGAGCTGGTGATGGTGGAGGCGAAGAAGATGTCCCGGTCCCAGGGAAACATCGTGACGCTCGAAGAGCTGGAGGCGCGGGGATACGGCGGCCGGGAGATCCGGCTTTTCCTCCTTGGCTCCCACTACCGGAAGCCCCTGAATTTCTCCTACGGAGCCCTCGACACGGCGCGGAACACCGTACGCCGCCTCGACGGATTCATCCAGCGGCTCCTCCGGTTCACGCCGGGGGCGGGTTTCCCGGACACGGACCAGAACATCTACGACATCAAGGAAGGCTTTGCCGCCGCCATGGACGACGACCTGAACATCTCCGTCGCGACGGCAGTCCTCTTCGAGTTCGTCCGCCGGATGAACATTCCCCTCTCCCAGGGGCTGCTGACCGAAAAGGAGAGGGACCGGGTGCTGGAGGTCCTCCGGAAGGTGGACGGCGTTCTGGGGGTCATGAAATACGAGGAAGAGCTGCTCCCCGAGGAGGCCTACCGGATGATCCAGGAGCGCGAGACCCTGCGCAGGGCCTCGCAGTGGGCGGAGGCGGACCGGATCCGCGGGCTTCTCCTGGAGATGGGGGTGGAGGTCTCCGACACGCCCGACGGTGTGGTCTGGCGGCTCAGGTGATCGGGGGCGGCGCCCGGAGCCGTCCCTTCGGGAGGATATTGCCATGAAAAAGGAAGTCCGGCGGTCGATCCTGGCCGGTTCCTGGTACCCCGGCCGGCCCGAGACCCTGCGGGGAGACATCGAGACGTACTTCCGGAACGTACCCGAACGGGAGATCCCGGGCCGCATCGTCGGCCTCGTGGCCCCGCACGCGGGATACGTCTATTCCGGCCAGGTAGCGGCCCACGCGTACAAACTGATCCGGAATGCGCCCTACGAAAAGGTGATCGTCATTTCCCCTTCCCATCGCATGCACTTCGACGGTGTCGCCCTTTGGCGGGGAGCCGGTTACGAGACCCCCCTGGGGGTGGTACCGGTGGACCAGGAACTGGCGGAGTCGGTCCTGGACGCGGACGGGCCGGTCGCCGAGATCCCCGCAGCACACGCCGGGGAACACTCCCTGGAAATCCAGCTTCCCTTTCTGCAGGTGGCCCTCGGGGAGTTCTCGTTCGTGCCGCTGGTCATGGGCACCCAGGACGAGCGGACGTGCCGGCGGCTGGCGGAGGTGATCGCCGGAGCCGTCGCGGGCCGGCGGACCCTGGTTGTCGGCAGCTCCGATCTCTCCCATTTTCATTCGCATAGCGAGGCCGTCCGTCTCGATTCCGTCATGCTCGAACACCTGAAGAACTTCAACCCGGACGGGCTCCTCAGGGATCTGGCCCGCCGGAGCTGCGAGGCCTGCGGTGGCGGGCCGGCAGCGGCGACGATGATGGCCGCCCGGGCCTTGGGGGCCGAACGGGCAGAACTTTTGAAATATGCCAATTCGGGGGATGTGACGGGAGACCGGCGGGAGGTGGTCGGGTACGCCTCGGCGGTCTTCTATGCCGCTTCCTGATCCATCATGGAAGGGGCTGTTGGAGAATCCCCGGAAAGCGGGAAGACCATGGAACTGACAGAGCAGGAAAAGAAGGATCTCCTCCATCTGGCCCTCTCGACCATCAAGGCCGAACTGGAGGGAAAAGAACTGCCCGGGATGAAGCAGCCGACCCCGATCCTCCGGGAGAAACGGGGGGCCTTCGTGACCCTGAAGAAGCGGGGCCGGCTCCGGGGGTGCATCGGTTACATCCAGCCGGTCAAGCCCCTGCACGAGACGATCGAGCGGATGGCCCTGGCGGCGGCCTTTGAAGACCCGCGCTTCCCCGCACTCAAAAAGGAGGAGTTGAAGGACCTGTCCGTGGAGATCTCCGTCCTGACGCCGCTCCGGGAGATCCGCGACGCCGGCGAGATCCGCGTGGGGGTCCACGGGCTCTACATCGTTCGGGGACCCAGGTCCGGACTGCTCTTGCCCCAGGTGGCCGTGGAGTACCGGTGGGATACGGAAACATTCCTTAGGGAGACCTGCCATAAAGCCGGTCTTCCGGCCGACGCCTGGCGGGACGAATCGACCCGCATTTTTGTGTTCTCTGCGGAAATCTTTGGAGATTTGTCCTGATTTTGCTCGATTGCCAATCCGGAAGAAACGGGTTGACTTGGCCCGCTCCGGCGGGTATCATCCGCCCGCCGGGCGAGAAGGGGCCGTTGGGAAACCCGGACGCCTGCAATCCTGGCCCCGATCCGGATTGCCGGGCAATACGAACGATTGGAGAGGAGCGATCATGGCGGTAAAGGCAGCGATCAATGGATTCGGCAGGGTCGGGCGTTACCTCGTCCGGGCCTGTCTCGGGTATGAAGACGACATTGAAATCGTAGCAATCAACTCCCGGGCCAAGCCGGAAAACCTGGCGCATCTCCTGAAGTACGATTCGGTCCACGGCAGGTTCGGGGCCGATGTTGTTGTGGATGGAAAAGACCTGGTGATCAACGGCCGGAAGATCGTTGTCACCAACGTAACGTCCCCTCTGTCGGATCTTCCCTGGAAAGAGCTCGGTGTGGACATCGTTCTCGAGTCGACGGGCAAGTTCCGCAAGAAGGACGAGGTCTCCGGGCATCTCGATGCGGGCGCGAAAAAGGTCATCCTTGCCGTTCCGGGCAAAGGGATCGACGGAACCTTCGTCATGGGCGTCAACGAGGCCTCCTACGATCCGGCGAAGCACCACATCATCTCCAACGCCTCCTGTACGACCAACTGCCTGGCCCCCGTGGTGAAGGTCCTCCACGACCGGTTCACGATCAAACGGGGACTCATGACGACGGTCCATGCCTACACCATGGACCAGCGCCTGCTGGACGGCTCCCACAAGGACCTGCGGCGGGGCAGGGCGGCCGCCATGTCCATCGTGCCCACGACGACCGGCGCCGCCAAGGCGGTCACCGAGGTGATCCCGGACCTGAAAGGCAAGATGGACGGCCTGGCCATGCGCGTTCCCACGCCGAACGTCTCGGTGGTGGATTTCGTGGCGGAGCTGGGACGGAACGTCACGGTCAACGAGGTGAACGGAGCCCTGAAGGAGGCCGCCGAGGGCCCGCTGAAGGGGATCCTGCTCTATTGCGAAGAAGAGCTTGTCTCCGTGGACTTCACCAGCAGCCCCTATTCGTCCATCGTGGATGCCCCGCTGACGAACGTCGTCGACGGGAACTTCGTCAAGGTCTTCTCCTGGTACGACAACGAAAGCGGCTATGCCTGCCGCATGCGGGACCTGGCCGTCTACATCGGTAAAAAAATGTGAGGGATGGGATGCCGAGACCGCTGATCGCCGGGAACTGGAAGATGCACATGACCGTGGGCGAGGCGGTGGAGTATGCCCGGCGGCTCCGGGAACGGCTTCCGGAGCCGATGGACCGGGATGTCGTCATTGCACCGCCCTTCACGGCCCTCTGGCCCGTCTCCCGCGAACTGGAGGGTTCCCCCGTCGGCCTGGGCGCCCAGAACGTCAGTGATGAGCCGAAGGGCGCCTTCACGGGGGAGGTGTCCGCCGCGATGCTGGCCGATGCGGGCTGCCGATACGTCATTGTGGGCCACTCAGAGCGGAGGAAGCTCTTCGGCGAAGAGGATGCCTGGATCAACCGGAAACTGATCGCGGTCCTGAAGGCGGGACTGACCCCCATCCTGTGCGTCGGCGAGACCCTGGCCCAGCGGGAGGCGGGGAACGCGTTCCCTGTTATTGTCGGGCAGATAAATGCGGGGTTGAAGAATTTGGAAGCCGGTGATATAGGCCGTTGCGTTGTCGCCTATGAGCCCGTATGGGCCATCGGAACCGGGCGGACGGCCACTCCGGATCAGGCGGAGGAGGTTCACTCCTTCATTCGATGCCGTGTTGCGGCGCTTTTTGGCGAGGAACAATCCGCCGGTCTCAGGATTCTTTATGGCGGGAGCGTCACGCCGGAGAACATCGACCGGCTGATGGAAAGCAGGCAGATCAACGGAGCCCTCGTCGGGGGGGCGAGCCTGAATATCGATTCCTTCTCGCGGATCGTGCGTTATCAAAGAGGATAAAAGGAGTTTTCTTCCGTGCAGACCTTGATCAGCGTCATTCACATCGTGATGTGCTTCGTTCTCATCGCCGTCGTGCTTCTTCAGGCGGGGAAGGGAGCCAACATGGGAGCCGCCTTCGGGGGGTCCAGCCAGACCGTTTTCGGCAGCAGCGGGCCGGGGACATTCCTGAGCAAGATGACCACCGCCGTGGCCGTCGTCTTCATGCTGACGTCCCTCGTGCTTTCCCACCCGGCTTTTCAGGGAGCCACTTCCGTTGTGAAGGGTGCCCGGCCGGCCGCGGAGAAGGCCCAGCCGGCCCCGGTGCTTCCGGCGCCGCCCGCGACACAGGGAGCCCAGGCACCGGCAGTACCGGCGGCTCCGCCCGCGTCTGCACCGGCCGCGAAGTAGCCGGCTTGCGTGTCCGCGAACCGGTTTTCGGGTTGACAAAAACCGGCGGACCCTGTAGTGTTGCGACCCTGTCAAACAAAGGCTCCGGGCGGGATAACAGCCCGGAGAAGAAGTGAAAATGCGAATCATGCCGAAGTGGTGGAACCTGGTAGACACGCTATCTTGAGGGGGTAGTGGGCCACGCCCGTGCGGGTTCAAATCCCGCCTTCGGCACCATGAATGAAAACGGAGGGTTGACTCATGTTAGGGGTTGACCCTCTTTTCTTTTGAGGGTGTTTGGTCAACGTTTTGGTCAACACTTTAGTCATCCATTTTAAGGCATTTTGAGAAGCCTTTCGCTCCGCCAGACGCGAACAACTCTTACCCTGTTTTCATCGAGGCGATAAACAATTCGAAAAGGTGGAAAGACGATTTCCCTCAGGTTGGCAATGCCAAACTCCGGTACGATGCGACCACTCTCCGGGAAGTCGGCAAGCCTCTCAATTTTTGAGATGATTTCCTTGAGAAGCTTTTCGCCCACGGCGGGGACTTGTTGATTGGTATACCAGGACGAAATGGATTCCAGATCCCTGACCGCAGATGCAGCGAAGGTGATTCGTTTCTTGTGCGGCATGGTTATTTGCCAAGATCAAGGCGCTTCTTAACATCTTCCAGGCTCATTTCCCGACCTTCTTCCAGGTCCATCAAGCCCTGTACAACCCCTCGCAGAAACGCCTGTTCCTCGGATTGAGCTTCATAGTCTTTGAGCGATTGGACGACGGCAATGCCCCTGCCGCGGCTGGTCAGAAGGACAGGTCGGCTTGTCTTGTCCACCTGGTTGACGATCCGACCTGGATTCATCTTCAGATCGCTGATCGGCACGATGTCTTCCGAATACTTCACATTGGGACTCATGGAAACCTCCTGAGTGGTCCGTTATTTTCCCCGTAAATAGCACCTCTAAAATGGTCCGTCAACTGGTTTAATTTAGACCAGGGTGAATAGGAGGTAGGCCGTGTATTGAAGAATTTTCAGGTTCGGAATGTTCTGAACAGAAAGCTTCTATGCGGGAGGATGGGTCAAAACCGGATGCCGATGGAGGATCAAAATCCAATGTCGCTTGACAGGAGCAGACGCTCGCCGTTTCCGTCTCGCCACCGCCTCGACATCAGAGGTGTCGTTTGGTGTCAATTCAAGAGTATTATACCCGATCGGGAATATTCTACATTGTTTCAGGCTGAATTCTGGTATAAATTCCCGAACGGGAATATTACTCTTGACAGGCCTCATCACTCCATGAAATATTCCCGTACGGGAATCATGCGCGAGGTGTCTATGAAGACTGTTATAATGTTCACCGCCGATATTGGGGCTGCCATCCGGAAAAAAAGAAAGGGGGATGGCTTGACTCTCGTCGATGCCGCGGGGCTCTGTAACGTGAATTACCGGTTTCTTTCCGACCTCGAAAACGGAAAAGAAACGGTGCAACTTGGAAAGGTCCTCCAGGTGCTCCATTGTCTTGGCATCGAGATCCATCTGACGGACAGGATACGGACCAATGCCTGAATGGGAACCCGGCCTGGATGTCTATTTCCGGAATCGTCTGATCGGCCGGCTCTGGCTCGATGGGAGCCACAGGTTTGCATTCATGTATGCAGACGATTGGGTCAGGGATCCTCTCGCAATTCCGATATCGCTGTCTATGCCGCTTCGAACAGAAGTCTATGCCGATGACGCGAGCAGGCCGTTCTTCGCAAATCTCCTGCCGGAGGGAGAGATTCGCAGGCTGATTGCCCGTCGACTCGGTATTTCGGAAGCAAATGATTACGGCCTCTTGGAGAGAATCGGCGGGGAGTGTGCCGGGGCCGTATCCCTCGTGCCTTCAGGCGAAAAACCTCCGGATGCTCCCGGGTATGAGGAATTGGATGCCGGAGCGTTGCAACGGATCATCCAGGAACTGCCTCGGAAACCGCTGTTGGCTGGCGAAAAGGGAATCCGTCTTTCCCTCGCCGGCGCGCAGAGCAAGCTTCCCGTTTTCATTAGCGGCGAAGGGATATCCATTGCCACGGGAAGCAGCCCCAGTACGCACATCCTGAAGCCGCCGATTCCGGGATTGGAAGGTACCGTCGATAATGAAGCATTTTGCATGACCCTTGCCGCCCAAATCGGCCTGCCGGTTCCCGCCGTCTCGATCCGTCGGGAAGCGGACATTCTTCTGGTGGTCGATCGTTACGACCGGATCAAAGAGCCGGACGGCACCGTAACAAGACTGCACCAGGAGGATTTCTGCCAGGCGCTTGGTTATCTTCCAGACCAGAAATACGAAGCGGAAGGCGGCCCGTCCCTGGCGGAGTGTTCTTCCCTGGTTCGCGCCAGAAGCGTGCAACCGGCGGCCGATATGAAAGCCCTGCTGTCGTGGATTGTCTTTAACACCGTTATTGGAAACGCCGACGCCCACGCCAAGAATCTGGCCATTCTGCACCTGGAAAAAGGGCCGCAACTGGCTCCGTTTTATGACCTGCTTTCTACACAGGTTTATCCGGACCTGGCGGATAAGTATGCCATGAAGATCGGAGGAGAGAACAGACCGGACTGGCTTCAGGTTCGTCATTGGGAGCGCATGGCCGACAGCCTCGAAATCAAGAGGCGGTTTGTTCTGGGTGAGGTCCGGCGAGTGGCCGGGAGGACTGCTCTGGAGGCGGAAAAGCTTGCCGAAGGTTATCGGAAGGCACGGGAGGGCAAGGCGATCGTTGAGAAAATCGTTGACCTGATCCGGAAGAGAGCGGGCAGGATTCCATAAAGCGTATGCTGTCCGGGTTGGCAGAATTGACTTGTCGGAAGGATTCGCCTATGGTTTTCATCCGCCCAAAGAATCCATTTCTTCACGATCGGAAAGGAAGAGCATTCATGGCAAAAGCATATCTCCCTGTTGATATCTTTCAGTATTTGTCCGGCAAGGTACTGGGGCAGGAAGACGTTCTCCGGAAGGTCTCCGTGGCGGTCTACAAGCACATCGAAGGGCTCCGGTCGGGAAGCGTGCTGATGATCGGCAACAGCGGCACCGGGAAGACGACCATCATGAAGTCGATTCAACAGTTCTACAACGACCATGAAGGACTCGATCCGTTCAAGATCATGACCATTACCAACGCCAACATGCTGCTGGACCAGGAAGGGGCGATCAACACCATCCGCCTGTTCAAGAATCTCGAAAACGAGGTGATGGCCGCAACGGGGTTTAAGGCCACGGCGGAGGAAATGAAGGAATACATCGAAAACTCGACGGTCTGCATCGACGAGATCGACAAGATATCGTCCAAGATATCGGGGAAGGTCAATCCGACGGGAATCAGCATCCAGCAGTCCCTGCTGACCCTTCTCGAGGGGGAGACGATTCTCCTGGAAACGGGACTGTACGATGAAGAAGGCAAGCGCAAGATCAAGCTGCCCATCGATACCTCCCGGATGCTCTTCATCTGCGGCGGTGCCTTCGAGGAGCTCTATGATCAAGTTTACGACCTGATCGCGAAACACGGCGACGAGAGGGTATTCAAGGAGACCGCGCAGCTCGGAGCCCAAGGCATCCGCTACAAAGTCAGCTTTACCCTGAAGGACTCCCTGAAGCTTTCCGACCTGTTCACGTACGGGATGTATCCGCAGTTCATCTCCCGCTTTAGTACCATCGCCGTCCTGGACAACCTCGGCAAGAGCGACCTGAAGCAGATCATGCTACAGGCTGACGATTCCCCGTTTCGGTATGCCCGGGAATACTTCGGTTCCATGGGCATCGACCTCCGGATTACCGACGACGCCCTTGACCTGATCGCTACCCACGCTCTGGACGATCTGCGCATCGGCGCGCGGGCCCTGCGGGAAGTGTTCGGGCGGATCATCGCAGGCTATGAGTTCGATCCCTACCGGGCGGAAGGAATCATAAAGAACGAGGAAGAAAAGCCCGTCCTGACCATCGACAGGAACACCGTGGCAAATCACCTCACCCGATAAGGTTCCACCGGTTCATGGACTCCCCGTTAACTCCGTTGCATCATCCACTGTAAAGAGCGGGCCGTGGGGGGCAGATCATCGGAGCATGTTGCAGACATGCGCTGAGGATTTTGGGTATCTCCGGTCCTTTTTTCCATCCCGGCTATCACCACCCCAAAACAGGTCAGGATGCGGATTCAGAATGTACCGCCTTTTGTTCGCTATATTGCCCGACACGGCATCACAGGAAAGAAGTACCACTCTTCAGAAAAACTGCCATGGGACGAACGGCTGGACAGATCCTCGACATGACCTTTCATGATCATAAATTGATTCAAGCAGAAAATTATGCCACCTAATAAAAAACTGTTACTTTTTGCCTTTACATATTGTACCTATAACTAAAGGTATAGTCCTCATGAGGCGCAAGATGAATGGCTCAACGAAGATAATAGCCAAGGGATTCACGATGATAGAAATCATCGCTGTCTTGATGCTCCTTGGTATTATCGCAGCGGTTGTGGCTGTCAGGGGCTTCTCGACGGACGCGTACAGCCTTAATGGCACCACCGAGAGCATCAAGACCCACATCCGTTTGGCCCAGACCCGGGCCATGAGCACCAACGCCGTCTGGGGCATTCATTTTGACAGTTCGAAGAGCTACTACATGTTCAAAAACGGATCGGTTGCAAACCGGGTTGTTCTTCCCGGCCAGGATGCGGACAGCGCCACCTTTGCGGCCAACGGTCCATCCGTGACGAGCGGTGTCATCGTCAGCTTCGACAAATTCGGAAGGCCCTATACGGATGCCGCTGCAACCGCCCTCCAGGGCGTGAACCGGACGATCACGGTTTCCTACGGAGGATCGGAAGACATCACCATCACGAAGAATACGGGGTTCATACCATGAGCGGCTTCAGGCGATTTCATGGAGAGGACGGGTTCTCGCTGGTCGAGCTGATCGTAACCCTCGTCATAGCGGCGATCCTTGGCACTCTCCTGGTTGTCTATATGGGGACGGGAATCACCAAGAGCGGCATCCCGGTCATATGGGTGAAACAGGAGTTTACCGTCTTCAAGGTTATGGAGCGAGTCACGGCCGACTACCAGGCGGCCCTGAAAACGACACCGTTCAACCTGGCCACCTTCGCGTCGCAGATCGACACCGCCACGAAAGTCAATGCCAGGTACGGCTCCGATATCGACAGCTCGACCGTGGTCAGCACGGCATTTCCGGCAGACGGCGGAACGGAGACCGGGACCGACCCGAATATCATCAAGGTGACCCTTCGCAAGGGAGATCAATCGGTTACGGCCCTTTTCACCCAGTGACAAGGAGATGAGGCCTTGAAGAAAGAGCAGAAAAGGGAAAGCGGCTTCACGCTCCTGGAGGTGATCCTGGTCCTGCTTCTGGTTGGGATCGTTTCCGCCGTTGCAGGGATGGGTATCGTCCGGGCTGTGGAAGGATATGTGTTCGCCCGTGATAACAGCTCGATGACCCAGAAGGCTCAATTGGCCCTGTCGCGGATGACCCGGGAGATGATCGAGATCCAGGGTGTGACGACAGCGGGCGGATCGAGCATCATGTTTACGGCTCCGATGGGAGCCGTTTCGGATACCCGGACCATCGGCCTCGTCGGGACGACCGTGAAGCTTGCCGAGGGGGCAACGGCCCTGGCATCGGGTGATACCCTGGTGGATAACGTTGCCAGCCTTGCGATGACCTATTCGAAATCCGACGGATCGGCCTGGGTATTGGGAACGGATGCGGTCAACCTGCTGGCCCGCATCGACATCTTGCTCCGATTGACCCGGCAGGATGTCGGGGGTGGTTACCTGGAATTCACAACGACGGTCAATCCCAGGAACACGGGGAATGTCAACGCCCCGGTCGGTTAACGGAAATGCAAAGGAGCGGACCATGAGCTTCCTGAATCATATTAAGAGAAAAGCAGCCTCGAAACGGCGCCCGGTGGGCAACCGGTCCGGCTTCATCCTGGTGGGACTCGTGCTGACCATGATTGTCATGGCCATCCTGGCTGCCGCCATCCTGCCCATGTTCTCATCGGCCACCCTCAACGAGGTCTCGGCCAACCTGGACCACAAGGCCTACTACATGGCGGAATCCGGCCTCCGCTATGTGGCCAGCCGGTATCTCCATGACGCGACCGGCGAGGCGAGGGACGATACACTGACGGCCCTGAACGGCAAGTCGTTCAACTTGAGCGGACAGTCCGGGGGCTTCGGCCTTGCGATTGAATCCTTCTACTACAAGACCGATAGCGGCTCCACGGGAACGCCCTTCGGCACCGTGCCGCTGGATATCATGACGGCGGCGACGGCTTCCGGAACCACCGGCAAACTGGCCGTCTACAACAGCGCCGCGCTGAACTACAACATAACGACCTGTACGGGCTACACGGTCGCAACGGACCGCTCGAGTATCGGCTTCACAGGCGCCGCCCTGACGCCGATGAACGGCCGGATTTTCCCGATGGCGTCTTTGACAACCACGGTAACGGGCCAGCCCATGCCGGCGACCCTGGTGTTGGGGGCGGCGGACGATCTTGCCCTCTTTCCGGCTAAGGGAGGCGCTTTCCGGATCATGACCGTGTCCGGGACACAGGGAACGATCCTGTCTTCTGACCTGTATTATTACAAGACCCTCGACCGGAACACGCGCACCCTGTCGGGTATTGTGAAATTGAACAACACGGGGACGACCGTTGTAAATCTGGGGGCCAGCGAAAGGGTCGTCCTCCAGAGGGTGATCCGGTTGAAATCCACCGGGACAGTAGGGGATACCTCTTCGAATATCTTTGCGCGCCGGTTGCTGACTTACACCCTGCCCGTCGAGGCCCTGCCGGGCGGCGGCTACACGGGGATCAACCCGCTGAACAAGATCCCACCCGACGACTTCATCAAGACGGGAGCCACGGCGTCGGGACAGTTCGATGTCGTCGACGTGAACGGCAACGACGCCCTGAACGTGACCCAGACCACGGGGGGGTCCAGCAAGGGAAACCAGCCCACGGTGGAGGCCTACGTGTCCGCCCCGAGTAATCCGAGTCCCTTCTATACGGCCTGGAGTGCGGCGGGCGGTTACCTGAGCTATGATGCCCAGGTCAAGATCGCGACAGGCACCGCAACCGGGAGCGCGTTCACCGACCGGCCGGCAACCTATGCGACGGGTGTGATTATGCGCGCCAAGAATCCCGGCCAGCAGGAGACCTATTACGGTGTTTCGTTTGTCCGGACGAACACAAATACCGGGAACAAGTCCGACGGAATATCCGACTATATGCTTCCCGATGAAAAAACACTTGCGGATAAGCCGATGATCGTTCTCTGGACCCGCAACGGCAACCAGGCGAACGGGGCGGATTACTGGCTCGCCTACAAGACCCTGAGCGAGACGGGCAGCGACCGCGTGGTTGACAACACGCTGCTCTTGAAGCCCTGGTCCACCATCCTGGTCCGGATCCTGGAGGCGGGGTCCATCAAGCTGACCGGCACGCCTGCCACGGCGATCAGCATCGGAGAGACCATCACCGGGGGTAGCGGGAAGGCCGTTGTGATTCGTCAGATCAAGGACAGCGACAACAATATTGTTCTTCTCCTGAACAACATCGAGGCCGGGTTTTCTCTGCCGGCGACCGTCAAGGGAGCCTCGACGGACGCGTCATGGGGTTTCCGGGACCGGGACAATTACATATGGGTATTTTTTGGGGATGAATCGGCCTACGGCACCGCAAGCACCAGCGCGACGGACAACGCGAGGCTCGGCAACCCGAGAAATACCGTGCTCCTGAGCGATCCCAGCTATGCCCTGTACTGGCCCGTGACAAATGTCGGCACCGACTGGACGGCCGCTACGGACTACTTCACGATCGTCCAGTGGAACGCGACGCTAAACACGTCGCAGAACGGGGATCCGAACATTCGCCTCATGGGGGGCACGACCGGAAACGAGGCCTACGGCATCATCCGAACAAACAAATGGACGGATGCGGGCCCCTACACAGCGACGACCTTCCCGCCGGAGTTCGGTCTTCATGCCCTGGGGACACTGGCGATCAATACCTACTTCGACGACATCGCTTTTTATCTCTTCGGATCCCTGAGCGGAGGAGGACAGACAGGCTTCTATCCCGGCGTTGTCGAGCAGTGACACTGGGCGGTCGTCCATTGAACGGATTGGCAGACCAACTACGCGATTCTGTTTTTTCACATCAAGCTTGATAAACTGCCTTTTGGTCAGGGTATCTCCATGAAAAGGGGTCCATTTGGTATGGATCCTTTTTTTTAACTTCATGATTTTGTCGGCCGGACGGATAACCTTTTGTTCATGACCCTGTTCGAGAAGACCTCCGAATCGGACATACGGGATCGATTGATTATTTCCTCAATACGATCGGTATGCCGATCTGCCATGATCGCGCCCCCACCGTGAAGTTGATTTTGTCTTTATTCCATACAATTGATCGTTGAGTCATGAATATCATAATCAGAGATGTTGGTGAGGATTAGGCATAGATTTCAGATCAATCCACTGACTCTGTGGACTCCCGAAAGGCCGATCAATTGCTTCTTGACAACCTCAGTCCATCCGGATATATGGCGCCTCTTACCGGAAAGGATGTCCCCATCGTCTAGTGGCCTAGGACACCGGCCTTTCACGCCGGTAACCAGGGTTCGACTCCCTGTGGGGACGCCAATATTTCTTAAGGAATCTGAGGCGGTTACATGGCCTCAGATTTTTGTTTTTGTGGGATGTGAACGATGGTCGGGACCGTTGGTCGTGAATTTCTGTTCGACAGAATTTCCAGGGCCGGCCGGACCGGCTCAAGCCCCCGGATGTATCGCTCCGTGGTCGTCAGCTGCTTGTGCCTTAGAATCCGCTGAATCGTCACCATCGGGACATCCTCCTGCGCCAGGATGCTGGCCGTCAAATGCCGGATAGCGTGCAACCCGAACGGCTTCACACCAGCCTTGAGACAAATCCGCCTCATGTAATGCTGACGGACAATGAACGGAACTCCCCTTTCCGGATTCGGGAAAACCCACTCAGTCTTTGCCGATTGCCGATGACGGACCAGGGCGTTAAAAAGCTCATCGGTCATAGGAAGCCAATCGTATTCAAGACTGCCTCCTGATCGCTTCCTCGTCCCGATCCTGACCCTCTGACCGGTAAAATCCACATCCTCCCATCGAAGCCGGTACAACTCCGATCTCCTGGCAGCCAAATGAAGATAGGCAAGGAGCATAACCTTATCCTGCCCCTCGTCCATAGCCTCATAGACCTTCCAGAAATCGTTCTCCGGGGGGATGTAGCGGGTATGCCTCTCCTCCGGGAAACGCTCCGTCGAACAGGGATTCGGTGAAGGGAGATCGAGATATTTGACGCCCCAATTCCAGGCGGCCAGGAGGTTCTTCCGTTCCTTATTAGCCGCATAGCCGGAACGCTTTGTCGCCTGCATCCTCAGGTAATTCAGGACCAGGACGGGTTTTAGACTCTCAACGGGTAACGATGGATTCACCTGTTTGAAGAATCTGCGGAAGATTCTCTTCTTCTCGTCAAAGGTCTTGTGTGTGAATTTGGCCTTTGCATATTCCAGGTATTTCGTCGCCCATTCAAGAAGCGTCAAGGATTCCGAAGGGGTCATCAAGTCTTTTTCGGGAGCCTTTCTTACTTCGGACTCCCAAGCCAACGCCTCGGCCTTGGTATTGAACACCCGATAATACCTCTTTCCGTGGCGCATCACATCGGCTATCCACTCCACCTTGTTTTTCTTCTTCCTCTTGTAAGGCATGGCTATTTTCCCTTATCTCTTGGATCACCAAGTTTTCAAAGAACAAGATAAGGCGTCCTAGCCTTATTCCGCCAAGGCTGCGATAATATCGCCTCACCGTCTCCGCGTCAACGCCCAGGTAGTCAGCCACCTCCTGGGCGGTCAATCGCTTGCCTAGATTCTCGTTCAATGCATCCATTGCGTGATCCTACTAATAGGCCCCCCTATACACTGTGCACACTCTCTACAACTCTCTACCACTCTCAAAACGTATTGATTATTCTCATCTATTTCGCGTAGAGAGTTGGTGGGGTTTTGAATGCTTTCTGCCTGACTCTCTACCTTTATGAGGAGCAATGGTCGGAACATCCCTGTCCCTGGGTCTGGAGCATGGCGTGTTACAGGTTCCGCCATGCTGCCTTTATCAACCGATTGAGCGATGCTGTTCGGTGCGGAATCCATTCTTCCTTTCCCTCTGACGAGCATTGTAGATTGCCCCCAACCTTGGTGGCGTTCGCCCGCCTGTGCATGCGCTTGCCTGCGCTCGCGCTCGCTCTACCGGCGAGCCATCGCGCAGGCATGAATTGATCATCAGGCAAGGTTTATCCGTTCGCTGTGGTACTGCATTTGCGGTGGATGTGTCTTGATTGCCTGTTTGAATGAAGTGTGATTGCTCCCGTTCATGGGATGGAATTTTCCCACAGGAAGTTGAAAAAGAACCGGACAGAAATTGAATTTTTTTTTGTCTGGCAGGCATCAGATGTGCCAGGAGGTAGGCGCTAAAAGATGGTTCAGATGAAAGGGGCGCATATGAGTGAAATGCACTTGCTGGAATTGATCACCTGATCATTTTGAAGGGATACTTTCCTTCAAGCGGCATTCAATATCTACTGAGTAGATTGTTTTCTCTATTGACAACACACTTATTAACTAATATTTTTATTGCAACTAGCTATAGGTCCCGTGTTAATGAAACGAGAGCCTACGCCCATCACCAAGATTTAATGCCAGAAGTTAATCAAAGCCACGCTCGCCCGGTCCTTCCTACGAGCCGCAGGAATAGCTTTGGATAATTCAATGAAATATTTAATTGTTAGATGATCATACAACCAAACCTAAAATGGTATATAGGAATCAGCGACCCAAAAGGGTTAGATCCACGTTGCCCTTTTGCGTCTGTTTATCGATGCCCTCGATATTATCAAAGTCTGTCTTTGCTTGGAGAAGCAGGGAGTACCAAAATCGACCCAAAAGAAGACAAGCTGCTAAATGAACGATGGCAAAAAACAGACGTTTGGCCGACTACTCAAGAGCAAGAAACTTCTGTGTCTGGCCCCGAAGGTGAAAATAAACACTTTTCAAATTTTTGCCCCGAAGTATTGTTTGATCGTTTTGGTCTTTTTGCAACAGGACTATATAAATATTCTGATGATATCGACAGGAACTTAGCTCATAATGAACTCTCAAACGAAGGTGCATCACCTGATGATTGGAGGTGGTCTTGGCAGTATGTTGAGCCTATACATTATACGGAGTGTTTGCAATATTCGCTGTTGAAAGCTGGCAAAATGAAAAGTGCTCCAGTATCGGCATTTCCCGATCATAATAAGGATGAGTTTGAAAGAAAAAATGACGGATTGATAATCGGTGAGCCACCTCCACTCGTCAAATATGTCGTATGGTTTCGTAAAGATGGGAAAAGATGGGTTAAAGAAAATAAACTGATAGCTACTATCCTCTTGTTTGTTATTCTTATTTCTACAATATTCACTGTACCACAATTATATACACTGATTAGTGGGTGGTCGAAAACGTTATTTGATAAGAACACTACAACATCTCTAGAACCTATATCGCAAAACAATAGAGTGTTGATAATATCAGAATCGTCAGGACCTACAGTTGAAATTGTCCCTTTGCGACGCGATTCCAAAGAAATACCTAGAGATATAAGTCAAGCCAAAAAGACAATGTCGATCATTTCAAAAGGGCAATTTACGAATGTATCTGGATTAATTGATGTGAGCAATAACATTCCAGGTTATTTTGAGCTAAAAGCTTCTCCTTCTCCTAGCCGTTATTCATATGCATGCGCCGTAACAAACAGCAAATATGGCACTAATTATCTAGTATCGGCTCGTATTGCTGGCCTGCAAGGAGCTGAAGTCTTGGAACTTCAAGGAATAGGAGTATGGTTTGCCATCAATACTTCTCAGAATTTGTATTTTGTTTATGAATCAGAAGAAAATTGGACGACATGGAGAAAATTGACAATAGAGAGAGACCCCAATATTAATAGTTTGATCATCGATCAGAACGGAAGGAATGTTAAAGTATTTCTAAATGGTTTATATGTCACAACATTTATCAAAAGCAAAGAACCAGTGCCAGGACCCGTCGGAATTTGCTTTAAAGCTAGCCCCCAAACAGGAGGGCTTATTCAGTTTCAAAAATTATCTATTGGGGAATTCAGGAACTAGTTTCTCATTCCATAACTTCCCCATGAAAAAATTATATTTTTTCACGATAATATTAATTAAGATGAGCGGAGACATAGGCATCGATGAGCAATACTACCAAAGTTGAATTAATCCGTGATGGGCAGGTGAATTGGGAATCTATCACAAAGTCAGAAACCCCAAATGTGGAAATAGTCGATTCTGAAGGCATAGCTGACTTCTCAATGCTGAGGACGAAACCAACTAATGCTTGCATTTACTGCGGATCTACAGAGCAGTTGAGTCGAGAGCATATTCTGGCATATGCTCTCGGTGGAACCATTACTATTCCAGGAGGTTCGTGTGAGGGATGTCGCAAAATAACCCATGATTTTGAAACGATTGTACTGCGCGGCCCCATGCAGATGGTCCGCTACATCATAGGTATGCCATCTAGAACAAAGCACAAGGATGTTCCAGAAACGATCCCAGTAAAGCTAACAATAAACGGCAAAGATGTGGTTATTGATGCTCCAAGAAATGAGGCGCCTATCTTGTTACCGTTTCCTATTTTTGAATCCCCGAGCTACCCGGACCCAGCAATGTCTCCAATTAAATTAGCTGGCCTAGCCACCGCAAGCTTTGGTGCAGACCCTAAAAAGTTCGGTAAAAAGCACAGTGCACAAAGAATAGAACTTAAAGTGACTAACAATGATGCTGTTGCCTTTGCACGAATGATAGCTAAAATTGCTTACGCAAACAGCTATGCACAGGACCAATTACAACGACTCAAGAACAAAGATGAGCTGGTTCGCGCAATGATGTATGAACCAAATACTTTAGGTCGCTATGTTGGTACTGCTGACGAGCCTTACAAACTGCACCCAAACCTGCAACACAAGATCTCTATCCACGTGATGCCAGAACAAAGACTACTATATTCGACCGTGCAACTGTTCTCATATGTAGGCACTCCAAGCTATATCGTTGTACTAGGCACATTGAAAGACGATGATCGTATTGATAACATTGGATAGGTAACTGAATAAGTTAAAAGAATCGATGATAAACAACTCGCAATAGGGGACAGTTAAGTGGTCTGGTCGCACCAGAGCTTTAGCATTATACTTGGTATAAGAATTGTGTTTCTCATTATTATAATGAATCTTGAAAGTATTGATTGTACTAAAAGAAATGGTCGTGAATCTGGTCGGGAATTGATCGGTTTTAAGGGGTATAGGCGGGGTTAAAAGGTCAATAAAATGGCGGAATAAGGCGTTCCCGACGAACTTTCACGCCGGTAACCAGGGTTCGACTCCCTGTGGGGACGCCAATAACAAAATCAATGGGTTGCGGGTGGTTTTCGCAACCCATTTTTTGTTGGTTCCATCTTGTCCCCACACGAGTCCCACACCAAGAAGGAAAAAAAGGGCCAACCTTTCGGCTGGCCCCTGGCATTTTCAAGGGGACTCGTAAAATCCAGAGTGGTTTTATTATGTTAATTATCTTTACTCCAATGTGCCATTGCCAAGTTTACTAATCTCATGAAATATTGTGCATCCACCTTCGCCGCCTCGTACTGTTCACGAGCCATCCAGTCCGCATTCAGAGTGAAGAACTGTAATACCATATTCGCATACGTTTCATTATGTTCTATGAACTTCCGCCAGTTATGTATGGCTGTCAGTCCCGAGATTATCTGTTCCACGGATTCTCTGATAAAAAGGATCTGCTGAAGTTTCTTCATGGAAATAGCCTGATTTATAGACAAATCTACCTCTTTCGGGACCTGTGCCTCCATCTCCGTTATTTGTCTCCTTTTTGTCAGGCCCTGATCAGTTCGACTTCTGCCATGAGTAGACTTCATAACCATCAACCACCTTACCCGACGCTGAGAAGCCTCCACGCTCCATGAGCGGCTCGATGGCCGGTTTTGCGATATTCACTGTGTTGGGTTCGGCATATTTCTGCATGTGGCCCGCGATGTCGATGGCACGATCGCTGATCATCTCGAGTGGCATGGAGTCATCAAAGATAACGAAGCCCGCATTCACGCCGCACCGAACCATAAAATCACGCTTCATCTGCTTCACGTCCCGGTTGAATTCTTCCAGGCCGCTGATAACGGCTGTTGCGGTCTGAACGGCTCCGTCAACCGTGGGGAAGCAGGTCATGACACCGTCAGGCGTCCAGGCCGACTTCAGGCACTTGTTTTCTTCCAGAATCTGACTGACGAAATTCCTGTATTGCATGAAATCGT
This sequence comes from Syntrophales bacterium, assembly GCA_035363115.1. Taxonomy (NCBI): domain Bacteria; kingdom Pseudomonadati; phylum Thermodesulfobacteriota; class Syntrophia; order Syntrophales; species Syntrophales bacterium. The sequence goes on from DAOSEM010000005.1 coordinate 95,624, forward strand.
GCTGCACAACGGCCTTCTCCTCATCCACCTTCATGCCCGTCGAATCGACGATGTCAATGGCCAGAAATGCAAGGTCCCGGCCCATTTCATCGAGCTTGCGCTTCGTCTCGGCAAATTCCCGAATGATCTGTTCCCGGTCTTTTTTTGTCGCCGTCTTGAGCTGATCCAGCTTCTCGCCGATGGAGGACGATTGCATGGCGAATTCGGAGACGTGCCTCTTCTTCTTTATCTCCTCCATGCTTTGCTTGTATTGGAGATATTCGGCCTGATTCCGAAAGCGGTAGGACAGGCCGTTGAACCAGAGGCTGAGACCGAGCGAGCCTGCGAGAATGATCCATCCTGTCACATCATGGCCTTCGAACTTAATTGGAAGGGTTGTGCGGACGGGCTTGGTTATCTTATTTTCCAAGGATAAAACGGCTTTGACGTAGCGTTGTTTTTCTTTATCGACTTTCACATAGGGAGAAGCCATGGAGAAGGCGACGAGAGTAAGGATAATGAACATTCCCCAACCGGCAACCCGCGATGTGACAGACATTGAAAAGCTCAGAAGGTAAGACGGCGATAGCAGGGCTGTCATGGTGAGATCCTTTCTTTTATTCTGGGCTGGCCCGTTCCGTTCAGGGTCAGTCAAGAAGGATCCCTTCTTGACCTACGAAAAGAATTAGTGGAATGATCCGTATTCAGGTTACGGAACACCATTCACTTTGTCAATATGGCAAAGATGGCATAAATGTTTGTTATATCCCTAAACATATTAAGAATTTATATTCTATGACCCTATAGAAAAAGGGGCCAACCTTTCGGCTGGCCCCCCGGTAAGATTTATCCCTGCAACCCTCAAGCGAGAAGATGGCTATGGTTCAAAGGCACAGTGATTCCGTGCTGTCCTTGCTGACCCCTTTGCACCCTTCTCCCACCCGGATTCTCAACACCGGCCTTTAAAAGAGGAGAGGGGTCTCCTCCCGTCCCGATCCGTATGGGGCGGCCGTTCCAGGCTATGCCTTCACAATCGGAAACGGGCCGGTCATGCCGTCAGAATCTCACGTCGTCGAAGTTGATGTGCCCCCAGCCGCCACTGGAGTGGTCGATCAGCCGGAACTGCGCGGCCTGGCCCTGGTATGCCCGGACGTCCCAGGTCATGCGCTCCATGGTCTCCGTGCATCGTCCCGTTGCTCTCTGGACGACCTGGTCGTTCACGACGAGCTCGACCCTCACCGTGTTGATGTCGCACCCGCCGCCGATGAGAAAGTTGATGGTGGGCGTGTCGATGGTGAATGGATCGGAGGTCAGGGTCCCCTGGGGTCCGTCTCCCTGCGTGCGACCGGGCGGATCGGAGGGGAAGCGCCGGTTTTCATATCCGCCGATCCAGTAGTCTCCCTGGTGGTTGGAAGGCTGGCCGCGATGGCGGGCTGTCGGGTTGTCGCCGTACGTCGGCTGGGTGCTGAAGGCGGTTCCCGTGCTCTGCCATCCCCGCAGGTCGCCCGCTTCGAAATCCCATGTGATTTTCCCCGCCGGTACCTTCTTCCTTTCCTCGGCGGGACGGACGGTTCTGTCCGTCCTTCCGGCCGGTCGGTCGGAACGTCCGGAAGGCTGTGAGCCGTCGGTAACACCGAGTTTCAGGAGGTCGGCGATGGTCACGGTCTTGGCGATGTCCCCGCGGGCGGACCCGGTCACTCTTGCCGTTTCCGTGTCGATGGCCTTGCAGGATACGCGAATGCTGTCGCCGAACGGGGTTATCGTCCCGGTGACAATGATTTCCGCTCCCGCCAGCTTGCCGATCTTCTTGATCGCCTCGGGATCCATCAGGCCGGTCAGGGAGAGCTTCTGCTCTTCGAGAATCCGTTTCATGTGATTCCGGTCGAGGACGTCGAAGCCCTGGGAATGGGACGTCAGGTTTCCCGACATCTCTTCCGCGATGAATCTCCCCAGTTCGTTCACCCGCCCCTGGAGGTCGGTGAAGTCGACCACCGCAATGCTCTTCTTCCCGGACTTCGCGATTTCAGCCGACAGGATCGACGAGAGGTTGGCGATCTCCCGCTCGTATGAGAGCGCAGGGAGGGTCGGGAAAACGAGGGCCAGCAAAACGAAAATAAGAAGGATACGACGGCAGCCTTTAAAACGGTTTTTCATGGGGTCCGCTCCTGTCGTGTGGAATTTGCAGCACAATATGAAAGGCTGCGGGGATTGTCAACCGCATAAGGCGGCGTTTTGAGCCTCATTTGCGCCGGATCCCATGGAAAAGTGATGAATCGCCTCCCCGAGGGGCGCCTCGATCGGGAGGAGTCCCATGGGTGCTCCATCCAACACATTTCATAATACAGTAATGAATACAAACAGATCGATCGTTGACGAAATTCCGCCACACATTCCCCCACAAATCCCTTGACAAGAAATTTCTTTCGTCATAGTCTGCCCATCATTTGATGGAACAAGCATATGGAATAGCCAGATGGAACATGCCAATGGAACGGTCCGCTGGAAACTGTTGATGGGAGCCTGAAATGGCCACAATCCTGGAGAAGGCCCGGAAAGACCCCCAGTCGATGAAGGGGAGGATTCTGGCGGTGGCCCGCCGGCTCTTCGGGCAGTATGGCTTCCATGGCACGACGACCCGCATGATCGCCCAGGAAGTCGCCATCGACATGTCCACGCTTCACTATCACTGGGGGGAGAAGGGCGATCTCTACGAGGCCGTCGTCCTCGATATCTGCAGCGACCTCAGCCGGAAGCTGATCGAGGTCGAAAAGATCATCCACGGCCTGCCCCGCAACGACCGCCTTGCCATCTCCATCGAGATGATGACGGACTATCTCTTCGATCACCCCGAATGCTCCAACCTGATCCTGTTCCGCTATTTCGGCAAGACCCGGGAAGGCGACGGCCTCGACTTCAAGATCCCCGAATTCACGGCGGATGTAGCCCGGTCCATGGGATTGGCGAAAGACAAGCGGAATCTCTCCCCCCAGGTGAGGATGGAGATTCTGGCCCTGATGAATTCCATCCACAATTTCGTCTCGGGAGAGAACCTGTTCCGTCCCATGGTGAGCATGGAACGGGAGGGCTACATCCAGCTGGTCAAGCAGACCCTGAAGTTTATCCACCTGTCGGCGTTCGCCCATGAGGTGGACTACGCAGTGGAATGACAAGGGCGGACCCGCCCTCCGGACGGGCCGCTCGGAAGATATAACAGAACTCTTGCAGCACGTATTCCACAGAAGGGAGACTGATTATGGGAGAAAAGAGCGCAATTCGTTTTGATGGCCGCGTGGCCATCGTAACCGGCGCGGGCGGCGGCCTGGGCCGCGTGTACGCCCTGGAGCTCGCCAAGCGCGGGGCCAAGGTGGTCGTCAACGACTTCGGCGGGGCTCGTGACGGCTCCGGCGCAGGCGCCGCGGGTCCGGCGGACAAGGTCGTCGATGAGATCAAGGCACTGGGCGGAGAAGCCGTGGCCAATTACGACAGCGTCGCCACCGCAGAGGGCGGTGCGAACATTGTCAAGACGGCCATCGACGCCTTCGGGAAATTGGACATCCTTATCAACAATGCAGGCATTCTTCGGGACAAGGGTCTCCTCAAGCTGGAGCCGGAGAACTGGCAGATCGTGCTCGACGTTCATCTGACCGGCGCCTACAACGTGACCCGCCCGGCCTTCGGCGCCATGAAAGACAACGGATTCGGGCGGATCGTCATGACGACCTCCGCAGCGGGACTGTACGGCAATTTCGGCCAGACGAACTACAGCTCGGCCAAACTGGGTCTCGTAGGCTTCATGAACACCCTGAAGCTGGAAGGCGGGAAGTTCAACTTCAAGGTCAACACCATTGCCCCGATCGCCGCTTCGCGGCTGACGGAAGACATCCTGCCGCCGGACATGCTGGACAAGCTGAAACCGGAGTACGTGTCCCCCATCGTCCTGTACCTCTGCTCGGAAGAGTGTGGGGACACCGGCCACGTCTACAACTGCGGCGCCGGCTTCTACAATCGCGCCGCCATCATGACGGCCCCGGGCGTTGTTCTCGGCGGCGGAACGAAGATCCCCTCCGTTGAAGACATCTCCGTCAACTGGGCGAAGATCGCCGATCTGAAGGGTGCCAGGGAATACAGCAACCTGAACGAACTCGTTCTCGGTGACGTCCTCGCGGCCCTGGAGGGGAAGAAGGAAGCCCCGAAGAGCAGCAGTGGATTTGCCGCGGTGAAAGATGTCTTCGCTGCCATGCCCGGTGCCTTCCAGGCGGGTGCGGCCACAACAGACGTGGTGTTCCAGTACTGCATCTCCGGCGACGGCGGCGGCGACTGGTACGCGGAGATCAAGGGCGGTGCCCTGACCGTGGCGGCTGGAACCCATGCGAGCCCCGGCTGCACGCTGAAGATGGCCGCCGGCGACTATATCGATCTCATGAACGGGAAGATGAACGCCATGAAGGCCTACACCTCCGGCAAGCTGAAGATTGAAGGCGACCTGATGAAATCGCAGCTCCTGGAGAAGCTGTTCAAATTCTGAGGCGGGATCCTTCGGGACGAACGATTCGAAAATGCGAACGCAATACACGTGAATGAAGGAGGTAAGACAATGGTCGGTATTACATCATTTGGAGCCTATATCCCCCGCCTGAGATTGGACCGGATGGCAATCTACCAGGCCATGGGCTGGTTCGCGCCGGCGCTGATCAGCGTCGCCCAGGGCGAGCGCTCCATGTGCAATTACGATGAAGACAGCCTCACCATGGCGGTCGCGGCGGCTCAGGACTGCCTGATCGGCAAGGACAAGAAGAAAATCGACGCGGGTTATCTCTGCTCGACGACTCTCCCCTTCAGTGACCGGCAGAATGCGGGAATCCTGGTGACGGCACTGAATCTGCGGAGCGACATCAACACGGCGGACTTCACGTCCTCCCAGCGGGCAGGGACCACAGGCCTCCTGACGGCTCTTGACGTTGCGAAAGCGGGCAACAGGAAGACCATCCTGGTCGCCGCTTCGGACAAGCGCCACACCAGGACGGCCGGCTTCTATGAAATGTGGTTCGGCGACGGCGCGGCGGCCCTGATGGTCGGCAGCGACGATGTCGTGGCAGAATTCAAGGGTTCCTACAGCGTCACGTACGACTTCGTGGACCATTTCCGCGGTTCCTGGTCTGAGTTCGACTACACCTGGGAAGAGCGCTGGCTCCGTGAGGAAGGCTACTCCAAGTTCATCCCCGAGGCGGTCGGCGGCCTCATGAAGAAGCTGAAGATCACCATGGACGACGTCCAGAAACTCGTCTTCCCGTGCATCTTCAAGGCTGAGCACCGGTCCATCGCGAAGAAGCTCGGCGCCTCGGCAGACAAGCTCGTCGACACGATGCATGAGGTCTGCGGGGAAACCGGCACGGCCCATGCCCTTCTGATGTTCGTATCGGCCCTCGAAACGGCCAAGCCGGGCGACGGAATCCTGGTGGCCGGCTTCGGCCAGGGATGCGACGCCATGTACTTCAAGGTGACGGAGAACATCACGAAGCTCGCCGCGAGGGCGGGCGTGAAGGGTTCGCTGGCCAAGAAGAAGACGACTGATAACTACATGAAGTTCCTCAAGTTCCGCGAGCTGATCGATCCGGAGACGGGCATTCGGGCGGAGGCGCCGGTCCAGACGGCCATGACGGCCCTGTGGCGGAACCGCAAGATGATCCTCGGCATGGTCGGCGGCAAGTGTACGGCCTGCGGGACGCCCCAGTTCCCGCCGGCGGACATCTGCGTAAACCCCGCCTGCGGCCACGTGGGGCCCATGGACGATTACGAGTTCGCAGGTGTTCCGGCGCGAATCAAGAGCTTCACCGGCGACCTTCTGGCGGTGTCGGTCGACCCGCCGGCGATCTACGGCCTGGTGCAGTTTGAGGGCGGCGGCCGCTTCGTGGCCGACTTCACCGACTGCGAGCTGAACGACCTCAAGGTCGGAATGCCCGTGACGCTGTCCTTCCGCAGAAGGGTTGCCGACAAGGCGCGAGGCTTCTCCCAGTATTTCTGGAAGCCTGTGCCCCAGACCGACTGGATTCCCGAGGTCGACTTCCAGGGCCGGGTAGCCATCGTGACGGGCGCCGGCGCCGGTTTGGGACGGGCCTATGCACTGGAACTGGGTCGCCGTGGTGCGAAGGTCGTGGTGAACGACTTCGGCGGCGCCCGGGACGGCTCTGGTGCGGGTGCGGCAGGGCCTGCAGACTTGGTCGTCAATGAAATCAAGGCATTGGGCGGCGAAGCCGTTGCCAATTACGACAATGTGGCCACGCCTCAGGGTGGCGAGGGAATCGTGAAGACGGCCCTCGATGCTTTCGGCAAGGTCGACATCCTGATCAACAATGCGGGGATCCTGCGCGACAAGGGTCTTCTCAAGATGGAGCCGGAAAACTGGGCGGCCGTCCTGGCGGTCCACCTGAACGGCGCCTACAACGTGACGCGTCCCGCCTTCAAGGTCATGCGGGAGAACGGGTACGGCCGGATCGTCATGACGACGTCCGCGGCGGGCCTGTACGGCAATTTCGGCCAGACGAACTACTCCTCGGCCAAGCTGGGGCTGGTCGGCTTCATGAACACGCTTAAGGCAGAGGGCGGGAAGTACAACATTTTTGTCAACACGGTCGCGCCGATCGCGGCATCCCGGTTGACGGAAGACGTCATGCCGCCGGAGATGTTCAAGAAGATGAGCCCCGATTATGTTGCCGGTCTCACGATTTATCTCTGCTCCGAGGACTGCAAGGAGAACGGAAGCATTTTCAACGTGGGCGCCGGATACTACAGCCGCGCGGCCATCATGACCGGCCCCGGGGTCACACTGGGCGAAGCCGGGAAAGTGCCGACGCCGGAGGACATCCGCGACAACTGGGACAAGATCAACAACATGGCCGGTGCGAAGTACTACGGAGAGCTGAATGCGGCCATCATGACGTTCCTCATGCCGCCGGCACCGGCTGGCAGCGAGGCGCCCAAGGCTGGTGGTGCCATGGACGTCAAGGGGATCTTCGACAAGATGCCGTCCGCATTCAACGCAGCCGCGGCTGCCGGTAAGGATGTGGTCTTCCAGTTCAACATCTCCGGCCCGACGGGCGGTGATTGGTTCGTCACCGTGAAGGACGGTGCCTGCACGGTATCGGCGGGAAAGGTCGACGGCGCTACCACTACCATCGGCATGGCCGACGCGGACTTCGTCGACCTCATCACCGGCAAGCTGGACGGCATGAAGGCCTTCTCCGCCGGCAAACTGAAGGTGAGCGGCGACATGATGAAATCCCAGCTCATCGGCAAACTGTTCAAATTCTAACGATTGGGGAGGTACTACCATGGCTACGGGAATTAGAGACAAAGTCGCGATCATCGGTATGGGTTGCAGCCGGTTTGGAGAGCGATGGGATATGGGAGCGGAGGGCCTGATGGTCGAGGCCTTTCAGGAAGCGATCGCCGATGCCGGGATCGAGAAGAAGGAAATCCAGTCGGCCTGGTTCGGCGTCTGTATGGACGAGGTCAATGTCGGCAAGGGCTCGCCGTCCATGAGCGTTGCCCTTCGCCTGCCCAACATCCCCGTTTCCAGGATGGAGAACTATTGCGCCACGGGAACAGAGGCTTTCCGCGGGGCGGTGTACGGTGTCGCCTCGGGTGCCTATGACATCTGCCTGGCGCTGGGCGTCGAAAAGCTCAAGGACACGGGGTACGGTGGACTTCCCGCGTGGGGTGCTACGGCGGGGAGCCTGGTCTGGCAGTGGTTTCCCAATGCGACGGCGCCGGGCCTGTTCGCCCAGCTCGCATCGGCTTATGTGGCCAAGAACCGGATCAAGAACGACGACATCAAGCGGGCCATTGCCCACGTGTCGGTGAAAAGCCATGCCAACGGTGCCCTGAATCCCAAGGCCCACCTGCGGAAGGCGGTTACGATGGACCAGGTCCTGGGTGCCCCGATCATTGCCTGGCCCCTGGGCCTGTTTGACTGCTGCGGTGTCTCCGACGGATCGGCCTGTGCGATCGTCACGACCCCGGAAATCGCCAAGAAACTCGGGAAGAAGGACATTATCACCGTCAAGGCGGTCCAGTTATCCGTCAGCAACGGTTATGAAGGCGGCTTCAACGAGTGGGCCGGTGACCATTTCGTCACGGCGAGCAAGTGCAGCACCGCTGCATACAAAGAGGCCGGTATTACCAATCCGAAGGAAGAGATCAGCATGATCGAGCTCCACGACTGTTTTTCCATCACGGAACTGGTCAGCTACGAAGATCTCCACATCTCCGAGCCGGGCCAGGCCTGGAAGGACGCCCTGGACGGCATGTACGACCGGGACGGCAAGGTTCCGGCGCAGATCGACGGCGGCCTCAAGTGTTTCGGCCATCCGATCGGTGCCTCGGGACTCCGGATGATCTACGAGATGTACCTGCAGCTGCAGGGAAAGGCAGGGGAGCGCCAGCTGAAGGATCCCCGTTACGGCCTGACGCACAATCTGGGCGGATTCCCCCACCAGAACGTGTGCGCCATCTCCATCATCGGCAAGCTCGGTAAATAAGTTCCCATCCGTTACACCCTGCCCGGGGTGAAGGGGTCCGTCCCCGAGCCCCGGGCAGGCAACCCGGACACGAAAGACACGGTATCCGCAGCAATCCACATTGCTTTCTGAATCATCGGCATTTCGTCAAGGAGACAACGTATGGACATTCTCAATTACACGGATGAACACAAGATGTTCCGCGACACCCTGCGGAAGTTTGTTGCGAACGAGCTGATTCCGCATGTCGAGGAGTGGGAGGAGGCCGGCATTGTTCCCCGGAGCGCCTGGCAGAAGATGGGGCAGCAGGGATTCCTGGGTACGTCGGTTCCCATGGAGTACGGCGGACCGGGGGCGGATTTCCTGTACTCGGTGATCGTCAACGAGGAAATGGCCCGGGCGAATTTCTGGGGGCTCACCGCCTCCCTGCACAGCGACATCATCGTTCCCTACATCCTTTCCTTTGGATCCGAGGATCACAAGCATAAATATCTCCCCGGCTGCGTTACCGGAGACTGCATCACCGCCGTGGCCATGACGGAGCCCAACGCGGGGAGCGACCTGGCGGCCATGAAGATGACCGCAGCGGAGAGCGGGGACTCCTTCATCCTGAACGGGCAGAAGACCTTCATCTCGAACGGGATCAACTGTGACCTGTGCGTCGTGGCCGCCAAGGACCCGGCGGAAAGCAACCCCCACAAGGCGGTCGACCTCTTCCTCGTCGAAGCCGGAACGCCCGGGTTCGAGAAGGGCCGGCAGATCAAGAAGGCGGGCTGGCACAGCCAGGATACGTCGGAGCTGTATTTCACGGACTGCCGGATCCCGAAGAGCAACCGGCTGGGAGACAAGGGTACGGGCTTCCTGAAGCTGATGCAGAAGCTCCAGCAGGAGCGCCTGGTCCTGTCGATCGGCGCCGTTGCCGCCGCCGAGTTCATGCTGGAATACACCATCAAGTACTGCCAGGAGCGGCCGGTGTTCGGAAAGCCGATCTCCAAGTTCCAGCACAACCAGTTCGAGCTTGTGGAGATGGCCACGGAAATCAAGATCGGCCGGACCTTCGTTGACAAGCTCGTGGCCGACCACATGGAAGGGAAGCAGATCATCATCGAGACGTCCATGGCCAAGTACTGGATCAGCGACATGGCCAACCGCGTCGCGGATCGATGCCTCCAGCTTCACGGAGGATATGGCTACTGCGACGAATACCCCATCTCCCGCTCTTGGCGGGATCTCCGGGTGACCCGGATCTTTGCCGGCACCAACGAGATCATGAAGACCATCATCGCCCGGTTCATGGGCCTGTAGGAGGCGCGATTCCATGTCGGGACCCCTGGAAGGCCTTAAAATTCTGGATTTTACGACGCTGTTGCCGGGGCCGTACGCCACGATGACCCTCGCCGACCTGGGGGCGGATGTCCTGTCCGTTGTCTCCGGGAGCCGGCCGGACCTGACGGCCTTCCTGCCGCCGTTCCTGCCGGGAACGGACCTGTCCGTCGCCTCGGCCTACCTGGGGCGGGGCAAGCGGTCCCTGACACTGAACCTCAAGGATCCCCGGGCAATCGAGGTTGTCCATCGCCTGCTGGAAAGCCATGACATCATGATCGAGCAGTTCCGTCCCGGGGTCATGGCGAAATTCGGACTGGCCTACGGTCAGTTGGCGGAGAAGTTCCCCGCCCTGATCTACTGCTCCCTGACGGGATACGGACAGACGGGCCCGTTCAAGGACAGGGCCGGCCACGACATCAACTACCTGGCCCTCTCGGGACTCATGGGCTACGCGGGACGAAAGGAAGAAGGACCCGTTCCGATGCCCATGCAGATCGCCGATGTGGCGTCGGGCTCCAATCACTCCATCATTGCGATCCTGGCCGCGGTCATCCACCGGTTGAAGACCGGGAAAGGCCAGTATCTGGACATCTCCATGACGGACGGGGCGGCCGCCTTCAATGCCATGGCCGCCGCGGCCTGCCTGGCGGTGGGAGAGGAGGTCGGGAGGGAGGGCTTCATCTTGAACGGCGGGTCCCTCTACGATTTCTACCGGACGGCGGACGGCGGCTATCTCGGTTTCGGGGGCATCGAGCCCCAGTTCTTCAGCGCCTTCTGCCGGGCCATCGGCCGTCCGGACCTGGTTGCCGGCGGTGTCGTGCCGCCGGATTGTGCAAAGGTAAAGGAAGAGATCCGGGCGATCTTTGCAAAAAAGACGCTGTCGGAATGGGAAGCGATTTTCGCGGAGACGGACGCCTGCATGGAGCCCGTCCGGTCCCTGTCGGAGGCATTCGACAGCGACCTGGCAAGGGATCGGGGTTGGGTGGCCGAGGTCGCCCTGCCCGACGGCCGCGCCGTGAGGCAGCCCGCCTGTCCCATCAAGTTTTCTGAAACGCCGCCCCATTACCGCCGTTCCGGGGTGAAGGCGGGAACAAACAACAGGGAAGTCCTTCTCGGCCTGGGGTACGGCGAGGAGGAGATCGACGGATTCGAAAAGACGGGACTCTTCTCATAGCGAGGGGAAGGAGGGCGTCCTCGCCCTCCCATTCCCGTCGGTAACAAAACACCCAAGAAGATCAAACAGAATGGGAGGTTCACATGGCAGACAAATCGAAGTTGGGACTGGAGTTTCCACCCTACGTCTACGAAGTGGAAAGGGGGAAGATCGCCGAGTTCGCCATCGCCATCTCGCAGAAGGAAAGTAAGAGCCAGATCAAGCAGATCTATGCTGACAGCGCGGCGGCAAAAGCGGCGGGCTACAAGGACGTGATTCCCTCACCTACCTTCCAGACGTGCTTCGCTCTGTGGGGTGGGGAGGGACTGATGCCCATGATCCAGGCGATCAACATCAACCTGGGCCGGCTGCTTCACGGCGAAGAGGAGTATGAATACCTGGCGCCGATCTACCCGGGCGATGTCATGACGGGAGTCACCAAGGTGGTGGACATGTACGACAAGGAAAAGAAGGGCAAGCCCGGGAAATTCATGGAATTCACGGTTCTGGAGACGGAAATCAAGAATCAGCGGGGCGAGGTCGTGATCCGGAATCGTACGACCCTGGTTGAGAGATAGGAGGAGGCTATGACGAAAGCATTGACGTACGAGAGCATCAATGTCGGCGACGCGATGCCGACGTTCACATCGGACCCCATTACGCGCACGCATATCGTCCGCTATGCCGGCGCCTCGGGAGACTTCAATCCCCTGCACCACGACGAGACGTTCGCCAAGATGTTCGGCATGCCGCGGATCATCTCCCACGGGATGCTCGTGATGGGCATCACGGGGCGCGCCATCACGGAGTGGATCGACGACAAGAACCTGCGCAAGTTCGGCGTCCGGTTCTCCGCCATGACGGAACCCATGGACCTGGATGACCCGGGCTCCAAGGACAGGGCGACGATCATCGTGACCGGGACGGTCGTCGAAAAATTCGAGGAAGCCGGCGAGAAGAGAATCCGCTGCGAGATCCAGTCGGCGGATGCCACCGGCAACGTCAAGATCATGGGATCGTTCGTGGCGGCCGTTTCCTGAGAACCCCCTTGTCACTGCTCCCGTGCCGCATCCGGGAGCGGTGACGCCTTTTTATTCAGATACGACGATCCCGGGAGCAATTTGATTTTCAACCGCCGTATGCCGTATCCGGAGAATGGATTCGCCCGGCGGCCGTCCGCGGCTGCGGAACGGAACGGGAGCAAATTGCCGACGGCCGGGAAGCCTGTTGTATTGTGGAGGTAATATGGCGAGTTTGATTTTGGATCGACGGGATCAGATATTTGTCCTGCAGGAGATGCTCAAGACGGAAGACCTGTGCGGGATGTCGAAGTGGGCGGATTTTTCGCAGGAAACGTTCGAGATGGTGCTGAAGGAAGCGGAGCGCCTGGCGCTGGACGTCGTTTTCCCGACCCTGGTGTCGGGAGATCGGGAAGGCTGCCGGCTGGAAGACGGCCAGGTCCATGTGCCACCGTCCTTCCAGCGCTGCTTCGACGTATACCGGGATGGCGGCTGGATCAACATGGGGGTGTCACAGGACGCCGGCGGCCAGGGATTTCCCTATTCGATCACGGTGGCGGCCAAGGAGTGGTTCATCCATAACTTCTCCTTTTTCGTCTATCCGGAGCCGGCACAAGCGGCCGCTCACCTGATTGAAGTTTTCGGCACGGACGCCCAGAAGAAGAAGTACATGGAAAAGATGTACGCCGGGATCTGGGGCGGCACGATGGCCCTGACGGAGCCCTCCGCAGGGTCCGACGTGGGCAACCTGAAGTGCAAGGCCATCCGGAAGCCCGACGGCACGTTCCGTCTCCAGGGGACGAAGCAGTTCATCACCGGGGGCGATCATGACCTGACGGAAAACATCATCCATCCCGTCCTGGCCCGGATTGAAGGAGATCCCCCGGGGACGGGCGGAATCTCCATTTTCCTGGTACCCAAGTACATCGTCAACGACGACGGGACGATGGGACGCCGGAACGACTATTCGATCGGCGGCATCGAGCACAAGATGGGACTGCACGGCAGCTCCACCTGCGTCATGAATTTCGGCGATAACGGAGACTGCTACGCGGAGCTCCTGGGCAAGGAGCGCGAAGGAATCAAGGTCATGTTCCAGATGATGAACGAGGCCCGCATCGGCGTGGGACTCCAGTCACTGGCCGCCGCATCCATGGCCTACCTGCACGCCCTCCAGTATTCGAAAGAGCGGCTGCAGGGCTCTTCGCTTCTCAACATGAAGAATCCGGAGGCCCCCAGGGTCCCGATCATCCAGCACGCCGACGTCCGGCGGATGCTCCTGTGGATGAAGGCGCACGTCGACGGGATGCGCGCCATGCTGTACTATACGGCCTACTGCCTGGACCGCGAGGAGGGCATGGAATCGGAGGCGGACCGCGAGAAGTACAAGGGCATCATGGAGGTCCTGACGCCTCTCTGCAAGGCCTACTGCTCGGATATCGCCTTCCGGGTCACCGAAATCGCCATCCAGACCTACGGCGGTTACGGTTACTGCGCCGAGTATCCCGTGGAGCAGCTCATGCGGGACATCAAGATCGCCTCGATCTATGAGGGGACGAACGGCATCCAGGCACTGGACCTGGTCGGGCGCAAGCTCGGCCAGAAGAAGGGCCTCTACTTCATGAGCCTCCTCGGCGAGATGAACGCGACCGTGGCGAAGTACCAGGCGAATGAAACCTTGAAGCCGCTGGCCGCCGACGTGCAGCAGGCGGTGAACACCCTGGCCGAGATGGCCATGTATTTCGGGGGCAGCGTCAAATCGGGGAAATTCATGGTCCCCATCAGCAACGCCTACCCGTTTATGATGGCGATGAGCAAGATCGTCATGGCCTGGTTCCTTCTGTGGGGAGCCGGCATTGCCGAGGAAAAGCTGGAGTCCATCTGTGCCGCGAAGAAGGTCGATGTCAAAGATAAAGCGAAGCTTGCGGCCCTGGCCGGGAGCGACTCCGAGGCGGCTTTCTACATCGGCAAGGTCGAGGAGGCAAAATACTTCATCAACCACGTCCTGCCGGAAGTGGATGCGACCGTGAAGGCGATCAAGAGTGAAGATCTCTCCATGCTCGACATTCCGGAGGAAAGCTTTGCGGTCTAACCCGCATACAGTGTTCATCTGTTCTCAGGGGTTGCCGTCCGGTCCACAGTGAGGTATCGGTTTAACGGCAGTTCCAGGTTTCAGAGAGGGCGGGAAGCCTTCCCGGTGAAGGCTTCCCGCTCTGCATTCGTTTTCAGCGTCTTCCCTGTCGAGGTGTGCCATGAGGGGATTGAAGACGGAGCGCGCGGCTCAAAACCATGGATTATCCGACCAGCTGAACCTGAAAAACACCCTCCTCAGCCATATCCACGATCTCACCTCCCTGTTGACCGAAGCCCCCGATCTCGACCAGGTGTTTCACGAGATCCTGGATCGCGCGATGGCGGCCCTCCATTTCGACCGGGCGGTCATCATGCTCCTGAGCGAGGACGGGGCAAAGCTCAGGTGCCAGTGCGTGAAGGGCTTCACGGAAGACGGGGAGCGGCACGCCCGGAGAACCCCCCTGAGCATGGACCGCCACGACTGTTATGAAACAAGGGTCATCCGGTCGGGTGTTCCCCTGTTCATCCAGAACGCCTCGGACGATCCCGATGCCACGGCCCTGGATCAGGCCATCAACCAGATTCATATCCGCCAGGGTCAGGAGCGGCAGAGCCTCATCTATGTGCCCCTGAAGCACAAGGGGAAAATCCTGGGCTTCATCGGCGCGGACCGCTACCGGACGCGCATCGAGATCACCCAGGACGAAATCGAGGCCCTCGTCATCTTCGCCAACCAGGCCTCCATCGTCATCGAAAACGCCCGCCTCTACAACAAGCTGCACGAGAAGCAGGTCCTTCTCGAAGGCGTGATCAAGTGCTCCGTCGACGGCATCGTCATCAGCGACATCAGGGGCAACATTCTCCACTTCAATCCCCGGGCGGAGGAGATCCTGGGGATCTCGGAGGACGATGCCCGCAAGATTCTCGCGCAGGAGTTGTCGGATCTCGACGATGACGAACGAACCCGTCTCTACAACGTCTTCAAGCGCCAGGAGCACATCAGCCATTACGAACGGACCTACCAGCGCAAAGACGGCAAACGGCTGGTCTTGAACCTGAGCTGCTTCGCCATCGTGGACGAGAACCGCGGAACGCTCGGTGTCGTCTCCGAAGTCACCGACGTCACGGAAAAGAAACGGATGGACGACTACCTGGTGCGGGTGGAGAAGTTCGCCGCCCTCGGCCACGTCGCCTCCGTGATCGCCCACGAGATCCGCAACCCCCTGTCGGGGATCGCCACGACGGTTCAGAATCTGGAGATGGAATACGAGGATGACAGTCCCCAGAAAAAGGACCTGCAGAGCATCATCGGGGAGGTCGACCGGCTGGAAAAGATGCTCCGGGAGGTCCTCGATCTCGCGAGGCCCCTGCCGCTGCAGATGGAGGAAGTGGAAGTCGTGGACCTCCTGGCCTCCACGATCGCACTCCTGAACAAGGAGGCGGTGAAGAGAAAGATCACGATCCGGAAGGACTTCGATTGCCGCTCCATGACGATCAATGCGGATCCGCAGCGGCTCCGGCAGGTGTTCCTGAATCTGACGCTCAACGCCATCGAGGCGATCGGCGGGCAGGGCGAGATCGTCGTCAGCACGGCGGCCGTGCAGACCCATCCCGAGCGAAACAGGCGGATCGTGATCAATTTCAAGGACACCGGTGTCGGCATCCCCGTCAGCCACCTCAACAAGATCTTCGATCCGTTCTTCACCACCAAGAAAATCGGCACCGGTCTCGGCCTTGCCGTCTCCCACCGGATCATCCAGGATCACAACGGCATGATCGAGGTCGAAAGCCACGAGAAAAGGGGGACGAATTTCCGGATCACCCTTCCTGTGGCATAGCGATCCGTTTTCATCCACTTTCTGGGCCGTATTCATCCGAGCAAACCAAATTCCAGTATAATCGATTCGTTGCAGTTGTCTGGCCGGTGCCGCCCAGCCTGAAGCCGGTGCGGCTGGGTTAATTTCATACAGCACCGCCTTTCCGATTCCCGAAAGGACCGGTTCTGCAAACCCGCATCCACTCGAGCATCCGCGGAACGAAGCGCATCGCGGGCCTCTTCTTGTCAACGGCATGCCCCTTGCTCTTCAAAGGGTCGTCAAGGTGTATCCCGCAAGGCTCCGGGCGCCAGCCGACGGAGCGTGCTCGACCAAATCAAACGACCGGAGGTGCCGTATGAAGAAGGAGGATTACATCTGGGATTATCGGAATCCGTACGAGTGGATGACCAGGACCGCCATGGGGAAACTGCCCCCGATGATCATCACCTGCGCCATGACGGGCGGCGTACAGGGCAAGGAGATGAACGAGAACCTGCCGGAGACGGCGGAAGAGCAGGCCGATGCGGTTTACGAGGCGTACAAGGCCGGGGCCGTCTCCGTCCACCTCCATGCCCGCGTACCGGATAATCTCTCGATGACCTCGTCCAATGCCGAGGACTATGCGCGGGTCAACAAGCTGATCCGGGAGCGCTGCCCCGACATCATCATCAACAACACGACGGGCGGCGGGCCCTGGCTGACGACGGAACAGCGGATGTGCTGCCTCTTCGCGTCCGAGCCCCCGGACATGGCGAGCCTGAACCTGGGACCGTTCATGCTCAAGATCCCGCTGAAGGACCGGAAGCCGCCCCTCGCCAATCCGCGCGACGGCTACATGTTCGACGCCTGCATTCCCTGCTCCTACACCGACGTCAATCTCTACGCCAAAACGATGAAGGAGAAGGGGATCAAGCCGGAGGTGGAGATCTACCATCCGGGGCAGTACTGGGTCCTGCAGGACCTGATCCGCGAGGGCAACATCGATCCCCCCTTCATGATCCAGTTCGTCATGGGGTTCCAGACGTCGTCCTATCCGACCCCCGCCAACGTCCTGTCTTTCATCAACGAGATGCCCTCCGACTCGATGTTCGCCGTGATCGGGACGGGAGTTTTCCAGATCCCCATGAACGCCATGGGCATCATGCTGGGCGGCCATGTGCGTGTCGGCATGGAGGACAACCTGCATTTCAGGAAGGGCGAGAGGGTGAAGAGCAATGCCCAACTCGTCGCGCGGGTCAAGCAGATGGCCGAGATCATGAACCGCGAGGTGGCGACGGTCGCCCAGGCCCGGGAGATGCTCGGCCTGCCCAAGAAGTGACAGCGATGCGGTGAAGGCGCGCCTTCGCGGGCTTGAAGCGTCGCACGGGTCCGCGAGCGCCGTATTCATACTCAGTTGATGCGGCCGCCCGGGTTCCCCGGAACCCCGGCCGCGCCGCAGGATGGAGGTTTTTTATGACCGACAGGAAAGACAACGTTCAAAACATGGTCTATTCGGGCCGCATCAAGGTTCCCTATCTCTGGAACGTCGGGAAAACGGGCAGCCGTTTCCTCGTCGCCATCCGGGATAACAAGGAAATCTGGGGCACCAGGTGCCCCGGCTGCGGCCGGGTTTACGTTCCCCCGGTGAAATCATGCGGAGATTGCTTCGTCCCGACGGAAGAGTGGGTCAAGGTCGGCGACACGGGAGTCCTGGAGTCCTTCACGGTGGTCCATTACGAGCATGAAATGCAGCCTCGGAAAGCCCCGCTGGCCTACGGGCTCATCAAGCTCGACGGGGCCGACGGCGCCATTCTTCACCTGATCGGCGACACGGACTTTGCGAAGCTGAAAACAGGCATGAAGGTGAAGGCGGTCTTTGCCGAGCAGCGTGAAGGCACAATCGCCGATATCAAACACTTTACGCCGGCATAGGGAGTCATGGAGGAGATATGAGCAAAATCGCAATTGTCGGTGTAGGTCAGACCACCTGCACCCGCAGAAAGATCGATACGTTCGAGGAAATGGTGTTTGAAGCGGCCTCCAGGGCGCTGGCCGATGCCGGTGCGGAGGTCGGCGACATCGATAACGTGGTCACCGTGTCCAACGACTTCTGGGACGGCCGGACCATCTCGTCCATGGCCGTCCAGGAAGCGGCCGGTTCCTGGGGAAAGGACGTCTCCACGGTGGAGGGCGACGGGACATTCGGCGTTCTCTACGGCATGATGCGCGCGCTGTCCGGTTCGTTCGACACGACGCTGGTCGTCTCCCACATGAAGGGATCCGAGAGCATCATGAACCTGATCACGAACGCCATGTTCGATCCCATCTACCAGCGTGGCCTGGGGATCGATGCAACGTCGGCCGCCGCCCTGCAGGCGCGCTGCTACATGGACATGAGCGGGGCGACCGAGGAGGACTTCGCCCGCGTCTCCGTCAAGAATCACGGCAACGCGAAGAACAATCCCTACGCCCAGCTGCCGATGAAGATCTCCGTGGGGGACGTCATGGCCTCCCGGAAGATCGCCGAGCCGCTGAAGCTCTTCGACTGCTCGCCCATCGGCGACGGGGCCGCGGCCGTGGTCCTGTCCAACAAGAAGGGGCTGAAGCGGTTCAAGAAAGATCCCGTCTGGATCCAGGGTGTGGCACACTGCTCGGATTCCTTCACACTGGGCTACCGCGATCTGGCGAAGTCCAGGGCCCTGAAAGAGGCGGCGAAGAAGGCCTACAAGATGGCCGGCATCAAGAAGCCGCTCAAGGACCTGGACGTGGCGGAGCTCTATGACGCTTACTCCTATATGGAACTCATGTGGTACGAGGGACTGGGGTTCGCACCCGAGGGAAAGGGCTACGAGCTCATCCGGGAGAACGTCACGGGAATGAAGGGAGATCTGCCGGTGAATCCGTCCGGCGGCGTCATCTCCAGCCATCCGGTGTTCGTGGCCGGGATGGTGAGGCTGATCGAAGCAACCCTTCAGGTCCGGGGAGAAGCGGGAAAGCGGCAGGTGAAGGGAGCAAAGACGGCACTTGCCCACGGGGTCAACGGTCCCTGTGGCCAGGCTCACTGCGTGTATGTCGTGGGAGCGTAAGGAGGATATTTTATGGGCAAACGGGTAGCCATTGTCGGTTTTGGTCAGACCTATCAGCGAAGTTCACGGAAAGACGTCAACGGCGTGGAGCTGATCAACGAGGCCGTCGTCACCGCGCTCGCGGAAGCGGAACTGACCATTCGGGATATCGACGCCATCGTCATCGGCAACATGGACCACTTCGAGGGGATCAACTACGTCGACATGTGGTCCGCGGAAGGATCCGGCGCCGTGATGAAGCCGGTCATCAAGGTATGCACGGGAGGCACGACGGGGACGACCGTCGCCATGTGCGCCTATTATCACGTTGCATCGGGCATGTTCGACAGGGTCCTGGCAATCGGCTGGGAGAAGAATTCCGAATCGGATACGACCGGTGCGATCATCACCGCCTTTCATCCGGTCTGGGAGCGGCCGACCCTCGGCGGCGCCGTCGCCGGCCTGGCCATCGAGGCCAGCAAGTACATGCACAACTACGGCGCCACGGAGCGCGACGGGGCGCGGGTCGCCGTCAGGGAGCGGCTCCATGCCCTGAACAATCCGTATGCGCACCTTCACCAGGAGTGGATGAAGGGAATCCCGCCGGAGAAGCTGGTCGACCTGATCGTCGGCTCGGAGCAGAACGCCATGCTCGCCTATCCGCTCCGGATGAGCGACATGTGCCCCCGGACCGACGGAGCCGCGGCGGTCATCTTTGCCGCGGAAGGGAAGGCGGAGAAGATCGCCCCCGTCCCGGCCTGGGTTCACGCCACGGCGAACCGGCACAATTTCGTGTACGCCGGGGACGTGGACATGGATCGCAACACCACCATCGCCGAGGCCTCGAAAGCGGTCTTCAAGAAGGCCAAGATCAAGGAGCCTCTCAAGGAAATCGATGTCTGCGAGCTGTACCTCCCGTACTCCTATGCAGGCCTGAAATGGATTGAGGATATCGGATTCTGCGCCTATGGCGAAGGCCCCAGGCTCCTTTGGGACGGGGTTACGGACATGGACGGCGAGCTTCCGATCAATCCGTCCGGCGGTGTCATGTCTTCCAACGCCATCGGGGCGACGGCCCTGATCCGGGTCGGGGAGGCGGCGCTGCAGGTCATGGGCAAGGCGGGCGCCCGGCAGGTCAAGGGCGGAGACGTCAACTTCGCCTTCGCCACGGGCTTCGGCGGCTGCTACTGGGGCGACATCATGCTGCTGGGAAAGAAGAAGCCAGCGTAATCACGTGAAAAACGCACCTATCGGGAGGAAGTCATGAACGATAAAAAACGGGAAGACGTGGAACTTCTTTCCATCTCTTCAGGCGAGGCCAGCCAGCCATTCAACTGGAGCGTCGGAAAGCACGGTTCCTTATTTTTGCAGCAACTCAGGGACAACAAGAAAATCGTCGGCATCAAATGCCCCGGGTGCCAGCGGGTATATGTCCCCCCGCGGCCGGTCTGCGGCCATTGCTTCAAGGGGCTGACGCTGGACAACATCATTCCTGTCTCCGACGAGGGGACGGTCTATGTCTGCACCATCGTCCAGTTCGGATTCGTGGACCCCAGTACGGGGGTCCAGCGCCCCGTTCCGTACACCTGGGCCTTCGTGAAGCTGGACGGCGCCGATACCTGCCTGACCCATTTCCTGGACAGCACCGATCCGGAGAAGGTGAAGGTGGGGGCTCGCGTCAAGGCCGTCTTTGAGGATAAAAGAACGGGCAACCTGATGGACATCAAGCATTTCAAGGTGCTCTGATCCGGTTTTACCCCGCAGATGTACCGCACCCTGTCCGGGGGATGCCTCCGAAAGAGGCCGCCCCCGGACAGGAGCACAATGCCAAATGGAAACCCTGTGGAGGCGGGGTTTCCACCTTCGTCATTCAAACCTTGAGATTCAGCGAACAAGCATGAACAGGTTCTGACGATTGGTTCGAGCGAACAAGTCCCGATGCCTGGCCGCCGCCTCGGTGAAGACCCGGATCTCGCCACGGGCGCTCCCTCATCCCCGAGGCCATCATCCTGTCCTGCGCATCGCGAAACCTGTCGCCACGCATGATTCGATATCTCAATCTTCGCCATGAAAGGAGATATCATGTCGTTTCAAAGAGTCTGGCACAAGCAGAACCATCCCAGCGTACCTCCCGAGATCAAGGTCCAGAAGAAGACCATGCCGGAGATCCTGGCCGACGACGCCAAACAGTATCCAAAACTGCCGGCCATTTACTACATGGGGAAGAGCCTGTCCTTCGAGGAGTTCGACGGCCTGGTGAACCGTTTTGCCAACGCCCTGACCGGCCTCGGCCTCCGGCGCGGGGACAGGATGGCCATCCTGCTCCCCAACATCCCCCAGGTCCTCATTGCCAACCTGGCCGTCATGAGGCTGGGGGCGATTCCCGTCATGCTGAACCCCCTCTACACGGACCGGGAGCTGGAGTACCAGATCTCCAATTCCGAGTCGAAGATGGCCATCACGCTGGACCTCGTGCTGCCCAAGATCGAGAGGATCCGGGCTGCAACCCGGCTGAAAGACATCATCGCCTGCCACATCAACGACTATCTGCCCTTCCCGAAGAAGCAGCTCTTCCCGCTCGTGAAGAAGGACATGTTCCGGAAGGTGCCGTCAGAGCCCGGGATGCATGAATTCCAGAGCATCCTCGAAAAGGCGCCGGCGACGCCCGTGAAGAACGCGGCCCGCTGGGAGGATACGGCCGTCGTGATGTATTCCGGCGGGACCACGGGTGTCAGCAAGGGGGTGGTCCACACCCATGCCGGCCTCTCCACGAACGTACAGCAGCTTGCGGCCCACATGTACGACATCGAGCCCGGGGATCGTCTGCTGTTCATCTTTCCGACCTTTCACATCGCCGGCCATTTCTGCTCTCACCTGTGCCTCTGCATGAAGCTGACGAACGTCCTCATCCCAAGGCCGGAGCCGCCCCTCCTGGCGGATGCCATCCGGAGCGGGAAGCCGAATTTCATCGGCGCCGTCCCGACCATCTACACGGCCCTTCTGCGGGAGAAAAAGTTCCGGAATGCGAACGTTTCCTTCATCAAGGGGTTCTTCTCCGGAGCCGCGCCGCTTCCCATCGAGATCATCAACCAGCTCAAGGAGCTGACCGGGTCCACGATGCTCGAGCTGTACGGGATGACCGAGGCCGGGATCGTGACCGGTACCCCCTGGCGCAAGCCGATCCGGGTGGGCACTGTCGGCATCCCCTTCCCGAGCACGGACATGAAGATTGTCGACGTGGATACGGGGACGCGGGAAATGGCGATCGGCGAGTCCGGAGAGATCTGCCTGAAAGGCCCCCAGGTGATGAAGGAATATCTCAAGAACCCCGACGAGACGGCCAACGTCCTCCGGGACGGCTGGATGTACACGGGCGATATCGGCATCGTGGACGAAGACGGCTTCCTGAGCATCGTGGACCGGAAGAAAGACGTCATCATCACCGGCGGCTTCAACGTCTATCCCAAGGAGGTCGACGAGGTTCTCTATGAGCACCCGAAGATCCTGGAGGCCTGCACCATCGGCGTCCCGGATGACTACCGGGGGGAGACCGTCAAGGCCTACGTTGTGCTCAAGCCGGGAGAAACCGTGACGGCGGAGGAGGTCATCGCCTTCTGCCGGGAGAAGCTCAGCCCCTATAAGGTTCCGAGGCAGGTGGCGTTCATCAGTGAGATGCCGAAGAGCGCCGTCGGCAAGATTCTGCGGCGGGAGCTCCGGGACATGGAGATGAAGCGGAAGAACAACGCGTCGAAATCGTCCGAAACAGCAGCTGCCTGAAAACACGGGGGGATCTGAAAGGATGGAAGAGCGACTCTGGCACAGGGAGTATATGCAGGGCGTCCCACGGGAAGTGATCTTCGAGGATCTGACGATGCCGGAATATCTCTCGCGCACGGCCCGGCGTTTTCCCCGGAGGGACGCCCTCATTTTCATGGGGAAACGGATTTCATTTTCCGAACTCGATGCGCTGGCAACGACGTTTGCAAAATCATTGAAAAAAATCGGTGTCCGGCCGGGGGACCGGGTGGCCCTGCTCCTGCCCAATGTCCCCCAGATCGTGATCGCCTATTACGGCATCTGGCGGGCCGGGGCCGTCGCCGTTCCCTGCAATCCCCTCTACACGGAAGAGGAGATCGTCCACCAGGTCAAACTGTCCGGTGCGACTGCCGCCGTCGTGCTCGACCTCATCATTCCGCGCGTCATGGCTCTGAAGCCGAAGACGCCCCTCAAAACGGTCATCAGCGCGCATATCAACGATTACCTGCCCTTTCCGGCAAAGCAGTTGTTCCCGTTCGTCAAGAAGGAGATGTACCGTCCCGACGACAGGACGGACGGTTGTATCCCCTTCCTGGAGCTGATGAAGGATTCCGCGCCGGGCGCGACTCTGGAGAGCCCGAAAATGGACGATCTCGCCCTGATCCCCTATACCGGGGGGACCACGGGCGTCTCCAAGGGCGCGATCATCACCCATCGCAACATATCCTGCATCAACCAGATCCTGGGGGCCTGGTTCTTCGATCTCCCGGACGGGCAGGACAGCGAGCTGGCCATTTTCCCCTTTTTCCACATGGCCGGCTTCAACCTCGTGATGAACCTGAGCATCTACAAGGGATGGACGGCCATTTTAGTCCCGAGGCCGGAGCCGAAGGCCGTCATGGAGATGACGCTGAAGTACCGGCCGTCGATCTTCCTGGCGGTTCCGACGATCTATGTGGGCGTCATGGCCCTGCCGGAGTTCAAGAAGGCCGACCTGTCGTTCATCAAGGGGTTTTTCTCCGGGGCGGCGCCGCTCTCCGTGGAGACCATCCAGGCTCTCCGGGACGCCACGGGGGCATCCATCGTGGAAGGGTACGGGATGACGGAATCGACATCCATTACCCACATGACTCCCTGGCGCGGCAAGCTGAAGCCGGGGAGCGTCGGGGTTCCCCTGCCCAACACGGACATCCGGATCGTGGACCTGGACACGGGCTCCGTGGACATGCCCGTCGGCGAGTCCGGGGAGATCCTCTTCAGGGGGCCGCAGCGGTGCCAGGGCTATTACGGCATGCCCGAGGAAACGGCCCAGTCGATGCGGGACGGATGGTTCTACACGGGCGACATCGGCCGGATGGACGAAGACGGTTTTCTCTACATCGTGGATCGCAAGAAGGACATGATCATCGCGGGGGGATACAACATCTATCCCCGGGACATCGACGAGGTCCTCTACCAGCATCCGAAGGTTCTGGAGGCCTGCACGATCGGGATTCCCCACGACTACCGGGGTGAGACCGTGAAGGCCTATGTGGTTCCCCGTCCCGGCGAGACCGTGACCGCGGCGGAGCTGGATCCGTTCTGCCGGCAGAAGCTGGCCGCCTACAAGGTGCCGAAGATCTATGAAGTCGTGGAGAGCCTTCCCAAGTCGGCGGTGGGCAAGATCCTCCGCCGGGAACTCAGGGAGATGGCCATCAAGCAGATGCAGTGACCTCCGCCCGCGGGCCGTTCACCGGCCGGCTTCGCCGGCATGAAAGACCGGGGCCGGACGGGCCCGGGGTGATAACAGAGGCGGATCTTCGTTTCCGCCGGGGAGATGCGCATGTTCAAGACCAGACTGACGGAAATGCTCGGCATCCCACACCCCATCATGATGGGGGGGATGCAGCTCCTGTCCAACGCGGAGTTCACGGCCGCGGCGGCAAACGCCGGGGTGATGGCCTTTCTCACGGCGGAGACGTTCCCCTCGCCGGAGGCGCTGCGCGAGGAGATCCGGAAGACGCGCCGCCTGACGGACCGGCCCTTCGGCGTGAACATCAGCATGCTGCCGGACACAGGGCGTGGCGAGCGCTCGCTGGCCTTCGCCGCAATCGCCGCGGAAGAGAAGGTGGCAGCCGCCGAAACGGCGGGGAGCGATCCGGCGTTCCTGGTCCCGATCCTGAAGGAGGCCGGCGTCAGGGTGTTCCACAAGGTGCCCTCGGTCCGCTTCGCGAAGAAGGCCGTCGCCGGCGGCGTGGACGGCATCATCATCGTCGGTTTCGAGTGCGGCGGGCATCCCGGGATGGACGACGTCCCGCTGTCGATCATCCTGCCCCGGGCCGTCGACGAGCTCGACGTCCCGGTCGTGGCCGCCGGCGGCATCGCCGACGCCCGGGGCTTTGCCTCGGCCCTCTGCCTGGGGGCGGATGGAGTCCTCATGGGGACCCGCTTTGTCGTCACGGAAGAGAGCACCATGTGCGAGAGCATCAAGAGGCGGTACCTGGAGATCACGGAAAACGACACGACCCTCATTATGCGTTCCCTGAAAAACCCCTTTCGGTGCTATAAGAACAGCGCGACGAAGCGGGTTCTCGAGATGGAGGCGAGGGGCGCGTCGCTCCTCGAACTCCTGACGGTCGTGGGAGGACAGGTGAGCCGGGATACCTACGCCAAGGGGGATCCCGACGGCGTGCCCGTCGCCTGCAGCCTGGGAGCCGCGCTCATTCGCGATGTGAAGCCGATCGCCGACGTGGTGAACGACATCGTGGAAGGGGCCCACGCGATTCTCTCCCGGCTGCGGAACATGGAAGAGCCGGGAGCTGGAACTCGTGCCGGCGCCGCACACGCATGACGGTTGAGGACGAGGCGAACCGGGAAGGGAAACCGGGGAACGACAAGCGGGAGGATGACTGTGAACGACTATGTACGCGGTGAAAAGAAAGGCGCCATTTTCTACCTGACCCTGAATCGGCCGGAACAGCGGAACGCCATTACCTTCGAGATGGTCGAGACGATCTCGCGGATGGTCGAGGATCTGATCGTCGATCCCGAGGTCCGGGTCATCATCATGAAGGGAGAAGGCAAGGTCTTCTCGGCGGGTGTCGATTTTGCCTCCCTGGCCGCCCTCGTCGGGCGGTTCATGGCCGATTCGGCCGCCGGCGGGGCATCCATCCGGGCCGACATTTCCCGGTACCAGCATTACATCAACCGCCTGGAGGCCATCGAGATCCCGATCATCTGCGCCATGCAGCACCGCGTGCTGGGGCTGGGGCTGGAGCTGACCCTGGCCTGCGACATCCGCCTGATGAGCGACGACTGCCTCTGGAGCATGCCGGAGCTCAAGTTCGGCGTCGTTCCGGACCTCGGAGGGACGGCCCGCCTGAGCCGGATCGTCGGGGCCTCCAAGGCCATGGAGATCCTGATGACGGGAAGAATGTACACGGCCGCCCAGGCGCTTGAATTCGGACTGATCAATGGTGTATGTCCGGGTGCCTCCCTGCTGGAGGAGGCCGAGAAGATGGCCGGGGACATCATCGCCATGGGTCCCGTCGCCGTAGGCGCGGTCAAGCGGATCGTCAGGGGAGGGGATGGAATCGACCTCATGACCCACCTGGGCATGGAGGTCACGCTCCAGAGCGCCCTCCTCCGCGGCGAAGATTTTCAGGAAGGGGTGAAGGCCCTGATGGAAGGGCGGAAACCGGATTGGAAAAGGAGATGACCATGATTGAAGAGAAGTACAGGCATGTGGCCGATTTTTCCTGCAACGGCATCGAGGGCATCAGGCGAACGGGAATCCGGGTGGTCGAGATGCGGGACCGATACGTCAAGACGCTCATGCCCATCCAGGGAAATGTGAATCATGTCGGGATCATGTATGCGGGCTCCCTCTTTGCCCTGGGAGAGATGATGGGCGGGGCGCTGTTCGGGGCGGCTTTCGATTATTTGAAATACTTGCCCGTTGCAAAGGAAGTCTCCATCCGCTATCGCCGTCCCGCCATGACCGACGTTACCCTGGTCGCGGAGATTTCGGAGGAAGACGTCGCCCGGATCACGGCGGTGCTTGAGGAGAAGGGAAAGGCGGACATTCCCCTCGACCTGGAGCTGAAGGACGCACAGGGGGAAGTGGTCGCCATCGTCCATGGGGTCTGGCAGGGGAGAAAGATTCCCGACGGCTTTGAGGTCCCGTGGGGGAAAGCGTAAATCTGCAACAGGAGTGACCGTTATCATGAAACACATCCGGCTGTTCGAGCCCATCCGGATCAATCGGCTGACCGTCGAGAATCGTACGGTGATGCCTGCCATGGGCCTTCATTACACGGACGACTACACGTTCAACGACCGCTACTCCGCGTTTTACAGGACCCGCGCCCACGGGGGCGTGGGGCTGATGATCGTCGGTCCCCTGGCGGTCGATCTCTATGGCGGGGCTCCGGTCATGCCCGGCCTGTTCGACGACCGGAACATGAAGATCATCTCGGCGCTCAACGCCGAGATGCACAGGGACACGAAGGCGAAGATCGGCGTTCAGCTCTTTCACATGGGAAGAAACGCCCCGACCCGGCTCTTCACGGGAGAGCCGGCCCTGGCGCCTTCCGCCGTGCGGAGCCGGCTCACGGGAGACGTTCCGAAGGCCATGACGGAGGAGGACATCGAGCGCGTACAGGACTCCTTTGCCCGGGCGGCCGGGAGGGCCGTCGCAGCGGGGTTCGATTTCATTGAAATCATCGCCTGCACGGGCTACCTGGTCAGCCAGTTCCTGTCCCCGCTGACGAACCTTCGCACCGACGGCTACGGCGGGTCCTGGGAGAACCGGATGCGCTTCGGCCTGGAGCTGATCCGCCGGGTGCGGGCGGCCGTCGGACCCGATATCGCCTTGGGCATCCGGGTGGCCGGGAACGACTTCATGGAGGGAAGCAACACGAACGCCGAATCGGCCCTCTTTTGCGCGGAGGCCGAGAAGGCGGGCGTTGACGCGATCAACGTGACGGGCGGCTGGCATGAGACGCTCGTCCCCCAGCTCACGCAGGGCGTTCCTCCCGGTGCCTACGCCTATCTGGCCCGGGGCATCCGGGAAAAGGTTTCCGTTCCCGTGTTCGCCTCCAACCGCCTGGGCGACCCCGATGTCGCGGAGCGGGTCCTCCGGTCGGGGGCGGCCGACATGATCTGCTGGGGACGGCCGCTGATCGCCGATCCGGATCTGCCCCGTAAGGTCAGAGAGGGCCGACTCGACGAGATCATCCGCTGCGTCTCCTGCAACCAGGGCTGCTTCGACAGTGTGTTCCTGGCGAGGGGGATTTTCTGTGCCGTGAATCCGACCGTCGGGCACGAGGGGGAACCGCCGGCAGAGAAATCCTTGAAGCGGAAGAATGTGTTTGTCGCCGGGGGCGGCCCGGCGGGGATGCAGTTTGCATTGACCGCCTCCGGACGCGGCCATGCGGTCACGATTTTCGAAAAGGAACAGGGCCTGGGAGGCCAGATCCCCGTTGCAGCGGGTCCGCCGGCCAAGGGGGAGCTTCTCCACATCCGGGACGGCATGGCGAAACGGCTCGGTCGGACGGACGTGGAGATCCGGTTCGGCCGTTCCCTGACGGCCGAGGACGTGAAGCGGGAGCGGCCCGACGCCGTGGTCGTGGCCACGGGGGCGGAGCCGATCGCCATCCGCGTTCCGGGCATCGACAAGCCCCACGTTGTTGACGCCTGGGACGTGCTCCGGGGGAATGTCGCCCACATCGGGAAAAGGGTCGTCGTCGTCGGAGGAAACGCCGTCGGCTGCGAGACGGCGGAATGGATCGCCACGGATGGGCTGCCGGACCCGGAGACGTTCATGTTTCTTGCCTGCCACGGCGCGGAAGCCCCGGAAAAGCTGCAGTCCCTGGGGGTCTGCAACGGCCGCGGCATCACCGTGATCGACATGGTGGACCGCATCGGGGCCAACGTAGGGCCGTCCACCCGCTGGGTGCTCATGCAGAGCCTGAAGCGGCACGGTGTGGAGCTTCGCACCGGGACGAGGCTGGTCGAGATCCTCGATGACGCTGTTGTCGTCGAGACGGGCGCGGGACGGGAGCGCATCGGGGCGGATACGGTGGTCATGGCCGTCGGGTCCAGGTCCGTGAACGGCCTGGTGGAAGAGCTTCGACTCACGGGCGTCGAGGTGATTGTCATCGGCGATGCGAAAACACCCAGGAAATTCAGCGACGCCATCGCCGAGGGGTATGCAGAGGCCCGGAACCTGTAATGGCGGGACGCAGCAGCAACGGAGCGGTGAAATACAACGTCCCCGGCATCCTGTCGGTTCTCCTGATTCCCGGATCGGATAAGGCGGACTGGGCAGGGATCGGGGACGCGGTCCTGGTCGACGGGCAGCGGCGCATCGTGGCCGTCGCGGACGGCCCGGAACGGAATCCCGATGCCTCCTCCGCTTTTCTGAGGCGTTTTCAGGCGGGGATGTCCGATCTGATGGAGCCCGGGAGGGCCTGGTCGTTCATGAACGGCGGCTTCACGCACCTGGTTTCCGCCACCAACCTGCTGGTCCGCGAGACCTCCTACCATGGCGGGACGACGTTTTCCGCCGTGGTTCTCGGGCAGGACAACCGGTATGCCGTCCTGCATGCGGGGGACAGCCTGATCTTCCGGCTCCGGCCGTCGACGGGCGAAGTCGTTCAGCTCAGCCGGACCAACCACTGCCTGGTCGGACGGTCGGCGGGCCTCTTTCAGGCCGAGGAGGCGTCCTTTCTGGATCAGGACATGTTTCTTGTTGCGTCCGACGGACTGACGTCCCTGGCGCGCAGTTGCGGACAGGGAACGGCGGCGTTCGTCGACGGCCTGATGAGGACATGTGCGTCCATCCCGGACATGATCGAGAGCATCTGCGAATCCGCCCGCCGGATCGAGCGGGGGCTTGACGACATCGGTGTCGTGGTCGTGAAGCCCGGGCGGCTGTCCGGAGCCGGGGAAGAGATTCCGGCTCCGTCGCTATTTCCATGAACGGCACCGCCCGGTCCGGGGGGGACGGGCGGCCGATGACCAGGAGTCGCCATGAAGTCAACCATTCTCATTGTCGATGATACGCAGTTGATCGCCGAATCTCTCCGGAAGGCCCTTTCCCGGGAAGGGTACGACATCCTCACCGCGGCAACGGGGAAGGACGCCCTCCTGTCCTACGAGGAAAACGGTCCGGACCTGATCCTGCTGGACGTCAAGCTGCCGGACATCGACGGCATCCAGGTCCTGCAGAAAATCCGGCAGGTGGACGCGAAGACCCCCATCATCGTGATGACGGCCTACAGCGGGATCAAGGGAGCCGTGGAGGCCATGAAGTCCGGGGCCTACGATTACGTCGCCAAGCCCTTCGACATCGACGAGCTGAAGATCATTGTCGCGCGCTGCCTGGCGTCCCGCAAGGTCGAGGCCGAGGTCGATCACATGCGGTCGACGAAGAAGGAGCTTTACAGCTTCAGCAGGATCATCACCTGCAGCCCCAAGATGAAGACGATCATCGACATGAGCCAGCGGGTGGCCCTCGGCAGCCGCTCCACGGTCCTCATCCAGGGCGAAAGCGGGACGGGTAAGGAGCTGTTTGCCAATGCCATCCACTACAGCAGCCAGAGGACGAACTATCCGCTGGTGGCCGTGAACTGCGCCATGCTCTCGGAGGGTGTGCTGGAGAGCGAGCTCTTCGGGCATGAGAAGGGGGCTTTCACGGGCGCTGTCAAGCAGAAGAAGGGCGTCTTCGAGCTGGCCGACCAGGGTACGCTCTTTCTGGACGAGATCGGCGAAATCAGCCCGGCGACCCAGATCAAGCTCCTGCGGTTCCTGGAGGAAAGAGAGCTGCAGCGGGTGGGCGGGACCAAAAAGATCAACGTGGACGTGCGGATCATTGCCGCCACGAACCGCAACCTGATGAAGAGGGTCGAAGAGGGCCGGTTCCGGGAGGATCTCTACTACCGCCTGAATGTGATCGCCTTCAACATTCCTCCGCTCCGTGAGCGACGCGAGGACGTCCCCCTCCTGACGGACCACTTCCTGGATCTGTACGGCCGCCTGCTGGGGAAAAGCGGCCGTCGCCTGAGCCGGGAAGCGATGGACGCCCTCTCCCGCTATCCCTGGCCCGGGAACGTCCGGGAACTGAGGAACGTGATCGAGAGGGCCGTGCTCCTGAGCGACGGCCCGGAGATCGGCGTGCAGGACGTTCCCCTGGAGATCTCGGGACGACACAACGGCCCGGAGGGGTCGGGCGTGAAATACATTGAAGACATGCCCCTGGATCTGCTCATCAAGAACTACACCGAGAGCATCCTGGCCCGCTACAGAAGCAATCGGACGAAGGCCTCGGAGGTCCTGGGCATCACGAGGCAGAGGCTGCGAAGGATTCTCAAGTCCCAGCCGGATTAAATCGAACCGCAGGCCGATTCAATTTCATCCGCAGGTATCCTTTTGAATCCATTGAAGATGGGTAAAGGCGGGCTTCCGCCGACGGCCGGAAGTGGATGGTCCTCATCCAGCAGCCCGTGCCCGACGCCGTTTTCTCCGGGAGTCGCCCTTTTCCTCCCGTTTCCCCCGTGCACCGCAGCCCCGTTCCTGCGGGGGTTTTCGCGCCCTGGAGCGGACCGGCCGCCGTCCGTCCGGGCCGGCGGGCATGTCTTTTGCTGCATGGGCGGCGTTCCGTGATTGCATACCTCAATTCAAGGAGGGTGGCTATGGAGAAGAAGGATCCTTTCCGGGTAGAGCGCGAGGGACACGTTGCCTGGCTGGTCCTGGACCGTCCCGAGAAGCGAAATTCCATGGGATTGAATTTCTACGACGAGCTTGGGAGGCACTTCCGGGCCTTCGATGAAGATCCCGACGTGCGCGTCGTGGTGATCCGGGCGGAGGGGAAGTGCTTCACCTCGGGAACCGACCTGGGCGAACTGGCGACGTTCTACGGCCAGAAGAATGCCGGGCAGCGGGAGGACCTACGCATCACGATCCGCAACGCCCAGCAGGGCATGGACTGGGTCGAGCGCTGCCGGAAACCCGTCATTGCCGCGGTGCACGGCCACTGTCTCGGTGGCGGCGTCGATCTCCTGTCGGCCTGCGACATCCGCATCGCCTCCCGGGACGCTGTTTTCAGCGTCCGGGAAGTGCGGGTGGCCTTCATTGCCGACGTTGGGACCCTGCAGCGGCTTCCGCACATCATTGGGCACGGCTGGTTCCGCGACCTCGCCCTGACGGGCCGGGATTTCGGGGCCGAGGAGGCCCTGAAAATGGGGTTCATCACCGGGATTTACGACGACCGGGAGGCCGTCGTCGAGGGAGCGGGGAAACTGGCCGGGCAGATCGCGTCCTATTCGCCCCTGGCCGTGCAGGGCACGAAGGACGTCCTCTTGTACAGCCGGGACAAGGGGATTCAGGCCGGCCTGGAATACACCGCCCAGAAGAACGCCGCCGTCGTTCCCTCCGAGGACATGATCGAGGCCGCCATGGCGTTCATGGAGAAAAGGGCGCCCGTCTACAAGGGAAAATAGATGCCCGGTCCCGGTCCGGACCAGGGTGAAGAAAGGATGGGAGAACATGGATTTCCAGTTGAGCGAAGACCAGAAGATCTTCAAGGCGACCCTGCACAAGTTCGTCGATGAAGTGATTATCCCGCGGGCTCCGGAAGTGGACCAGGACGGGATTTTCCCGACGGAAAACTTCAAGGCCATGGCGGATCTCGGCCTGTTTGGCATCTCCATCCCCCAGGAGCACGGCGGCAGCGGCGAGGGCATCATGTCCTGCGTGCTGGCCATGGAGGAGCTCGGGCGGGGATGCGCCTCCACGGCGAACACCTTCGGCTCCCACGCGATTCTCTGCACCGAGAACATCTGCCGCAACGGGAACGAGGAGCAGAAGAAAAAATACCTTCCCAGCCTGATCGAGGGCAAAAAGATCGGCGCCATCGCCATCACCGAGCCGGAGGCCGGTTCGGACGCCCTGTCCATGAAGACCCGGGCCGTCCGGAAGGGCGACCGCTACATCCTGAACGGAACGAAGATGTTCATCACCAACGGTCCTGTCTGCGACGTTGTTCTCGTGTACGCGAAGACCAATCCCGATGCGGGCCCGAAGGGCATATCGGCCTTTGTCGTCGAGCGCGGGTTCAAGGGGTTCTCCAGCGGCAAGACGCTGAAAAAGATGGGCGTAAAGGGATCGCCCACGGGAGAACTGGTGTTCGAGGACTGCGAGGTTCCCGCGGAGAACCTCGTCGGGGAGGAAAACGGCGGCATCCGGGTCCTCATGAACGGCCTGGACCGGGAGCGGATCGTCTACTCCATCTGCCCCATCGGCGTCGCCCAGGGGGCCTTTGACGTTGCCTTCCGCTATGCCCAGGAGCGGATCCAGTTCGGGCTGCCCATCATCAGCTTCCAGATGATCCAGGAGATGCTGGCGGAGATGGCGACGGAGCTGCACGCGGCCCGCCTCATGGCCTACTGGGCGGCCACGACGGCCGACCAGGGCGGGCGGGTCCGCCTGGAGGCCTCCTACGCCAAGCTGTTCTGCTCCCAGGTGGGGATGCGCACCGTGGACAAGGCCGTGCAGATTCTCGGCGGATACGGCTTCATCAGCGAGTTTCCCGTGGAGAGGATGTACCGCGACATGAAAGGCATCGAATTCGGTGCCGGAACAACCCAGATCCAGAAGCTCATCATCGCCCAGGAGCTGATCCGGAAGGGCGGAGCGTGACGTCAGCCGCACGATCGCGCAATATTCGACAGGAGGAAGAACGTGGACAGAAAGTACGTACGGTATGAAGTGGAAGGCCGCCTGGCGGTCGTGACCATCGACAATCCGAAGATGAACGCCCTGGGGATGCCCGTGATAGCGGATCTGGAGGCGGTATTCGACGAGCTGGAAGGCCGGAAGGACATCGGAGTGGCCATCATCACGGGCGCCGGGGAGCGGGCCTTTGTCGCCGGGGCGGACATCAAGGGATTCAAGGATGTCTTCGGCCGGAAGGACATTGCCTTTGACAGCGCGAGAAAAATGCAGGCCTGTTTCACGAAGATCGAGAAGTCGCGGCTGGTCGTCATCGCCGCCATCAACGGCCTGGCCCTGGGGGGCGGATGTGAGCTGGCGTCGGCCTGCGACATCCGGATTGCCGCGGATACGGTCATCATCGGGGTTCCCGAGGTCAAGCTGGGGCTGATTCCCGGAGCGGGCGGCACGCAGCGCCTGGGACGCCTCTTGGGGAAGGGACGCGCCAAGCTCATGGTGCTGTCGGGGGATTTCTTCACGGCCCAGGACGCCTTCCAGTTGGGGCTTCTGGAAAAGGTCGTCCCGGCGAAGGATCTGATGGCCGAGGCGAAGAAACTGGCCGGGTCGATTCTCTCCAATGCCCCCCTCGCCGTGGAGGCCGGCAAGAAGGCCATCAACCAGGGCGTGGAGATGTCCCTGGAGGACGGTCTGATTTTCGAGGCCGGCCTGGTCGGGGACCTGTTCCTGACGGAAGACCTCCGAGAGGGGGCCGGTGCGTTTGTCGAGAAGCGGTTCCCCGTCTTCAAGGGAAAGTAAACGACGGGTATCCGTTTCAGGACAAAGCCCCGGCGTGATGCCGGGGCGATTCCATATTCAGGAGAAGTCCAAGCATGAAGACGAAAATTACGGAGATGCTGGGGATCGAATATCCCCTCATCCTGTCCGGCATGAGCTGGATCAGCGTTCCGCAGATGGTCGCCGCCGTATCCAATGCCGGCGGCCTGGGAATACTCGCCACCGGGCCTTTCAATCCCGACCAGACACGGGAGGCGATCCGGGAAATCCGGAGCCTGACGGACAAGCCTTTTGGAGCCAACGCCCCGCTGGTGCTTCCCGGTGCGCGGGACAACGCCCGTGTCCTGATCGAGGAGCACGTTCCCGTAATCAACTACGCCCTCGGGAAGGGAGACTGGCTGATTCGAGAGGTCCACGCCTACGGGGGCAAGGTGCTCTCCACGGTTGTGAACGATCTTCATGCCGTTCGCGCCCAGGAGCAGGGGGCCGACGGGGTCATCGCCACGGGTCACGAAGCGGCCGGCCACGGCGGGGACGCGACGTCGCTCGTCCTGATTCCCCACCTGGTGGACATGCTGAAGATTCCCGTCGTCGCCGCCGGCGGTTTTGCCGACGGACGCGGGCTGGCGGCCGCCCTGTCCCTCGGTGCATCCGCCGTTGCCATGGGGACCCGCTTCATGACAACCCGGGAAAGCACCCTGCATGCAAACTACAAGAAGATATCCATTGAAAAGGACATCTACAGCACGCTGTATTCCACCCGTTTTGACGGCATCCCCTGCCGGGTCATGGAAAACAGGATCTCCCGGGCGATGCTGAAAAAGAGGCTGAACCTGCCGGCCGCCTTTTTCAACTCGCAGATCATTGCCAAACAGCTGCGCCTCCCTTATTGGAAACTGTTCTTCGGCGTCCTGCTCTCAGGATGGAAAAGCGCCCGCCAGCTCGCCTACTTCGCCAATGCCTACAAGCGGATCCTGGCGGCGACGGAGCAGGGGGACACGGAAGGGGGGCTCCTGCCCATGGGGCAGGTGACGGGCCTGATCCAGGACGAGCCGACGGTGGCCGAACTCATGGAGCGGATCGTCCAGGAAGCGAAGTCCGTCCTTGCGGATCGATACGCCATGATGTAGTATCCACG
The DNA here is from genome assembly GCA_035363115.1 of Syntrophales bacterium. NCBI lineage: Bacteria > Pseudomonadati > Thermodesulfobacteriota > Syntrophia > Syntrophales > Syntrophales bacterium. The sequence goes on from DAOSEM010000005.1 coordinate 130,932, forward strand.
CCATCGTTGGATCCGACATCCACCGGGTCCGACTCTGTTTCACAATCCCGCGTTCGAAATACCGGGTGAAGACGGCACGAACAGGTGTGGACTCCACCGATCTCCGGTGGAGTCCACGATGGCATTCCGAACTTTCTCATGAGTCTCTGCAAAGCGCTTCCGAATGTCCCTCCCTCATTTTGACCCGACTCACCCCCCTGTATTGTTGAATGCAAGCCCCTTCCACGCTCGCGGTGGAAGGGACCGCTTTTCCGTATTGGCGCGGCGACGGCCGCCATGTTGGTGGAATGGCCGTTGATATGCCGGCGTCGGGGCGGTCCATGCGAAGAAACCGCCTCGACGGAATCTTGCGAGTGTTCCGGCGCCGCATGGAACGGAAGCGTCCATAGATGCAGAGTTGCACAGATGACGGTTTTTTCCCGTGCGCCGCTGGAAATTTATAAAAAAAGAAGGAGAAAGATGGAATGTCAGTCAGCAAGTATGAAGCGGTTTACGGAGAATCCATTGAGCGGCCCGATGCGTTCTGGGGCAAAGCGGCACATGAGATTCAGTGGTTCAAGAAATGGGACAGCGTTCTCGATGATACCCGGGCCCCTTTTTACCGGTGGTTCCCGGGCGGAGAGCTGAATACCTGCTACAACGCGCTGGATCATCATGTCGAGTCCGGCCGGGGAGAGCAGGCGGCGATCATCTACGACAGCCCGGTCACAGGCACGGTCCGGAAAATCACGTACGGGGAGCTCCTGGAAACGGTGTCGAAGTTTGCCGGCGCCCTCTCCGGCCTGGGCGTGGCAAAGGGAGAGACGGTCATCATCTACATGCCCATGATTCCAGAAGCTGTTGTGGCCATGCTGGCCTGCGCACGGATCGGGGCGGTGCACTCCGTCGTCTTCGGCGGCTTTGCACCGACGGAGTTGGCCATCCGCATCGACGATGCCAAACCGAAAGTCATCGTCTCGGCATCCTGCGGGATCGAAGGCAGCAAGATCCTTCCCTACAAGCCGCTTCTCGATGAGGCGGTCCGAATCGCAGGACACAAACCACAGAACTGCATCGTCTACCAGCGGCCCCAGGTGGAGGCCGCCATGACCGCGGGCAGGGACCTGGACTGGAGCGCTCTGGTCGACGGAGCCAAGGCGGCTCCCTGCACGCCCGTCACCGCGACGGATCCCCTGTACATCCTGTATACCTCGGGCACCACGGGGAAGCCGAAAGGCGTGGTCCGGGACAACGGCGGATACGCCGTCGCCCTGAAATGGTCGATGCAGCACATCTACGACGTGAAGCCCGGCGAGGTATTCTGGGCGGCATCCGATGTCGGCTGGGTCGTCGGCCATTCCTACATCGTCTATGCCCCTCTGCTTCATGGGTGCACAACCGTTCTCTATGAGGGGAAGCCGGTGGGGACGCCGGATCCCGGGGCCTTCTGGCGTGTGGTTTCGCAGCACGGCGTGTCCGTGCTGTTCACGGCGCCCACGGCGTTCCGGGCCATCAAGAAGGAAGACCCGGATGCTGCATATCTGAAGAAATATGACATCTCCTCCCTGCGCTATCTCTTTCTGGCGGGGGAGCGCCTGGACCCGGATACATACCACTGGGCCAGTGACATGCTGAAGCGTCCCGTCATCGATCACTGGTGGCAGACGGAGACGGGCTGGCCGATCGCGGCGAACTGCATGGGCGTCGAGCCCTTTCCCGTCAAGGCGGGCTCCCCGACCAAGGCCGTTCCTGGGTACAATGTCCAGATCCTGGACTCCGAAGGAAACGAACTCCCCAAGGGCGAAGAAGGGGCCGTGGTGATCAAGCTGCCCCTGCCCCCCGGATGCCTTCCGACGCTGTGGCAGGATGACGGGCGCTACCTGGAGTACGTAACGGAAAGGCCGGGGTATTACGTCACCGGAGACGGCGGGTATATCGACCGGGACGGCTACATCTTCATCATGGGCCGGATCGACGACGTGATCAATGTGGCGGGGCACCGCCTTTCCACCGGCTCCATGGAGGAGATCGTCTCCCGGCACAAGGACGTGGCGGAGTGTGCGGTCCTGGGGGCCGATGACAAGCTCAAGGGCCAGGTTCCCGTCGGTTTCGTCGTGCTGAAGGCGGGCGTTGAGCGCAAGCCGGAGGAGATCGTGGATGAGCTCGTCCGGATGGTGCGCTCGGAGCTTGGTGCGCTGGCCTGCTTCAAGCAGGCCGCAGTTGTGAAGGCCCTCCCGAAAACGCGATCGGGCAAGATCCTGCGGAGCACCATGCGCAAGATCGTGGATGGAAAGGAATACGCGGTGCCTTCGACCATCGATGACCCCTCGGTCCTGGATGTCATTGCCGATTCCGCGAAAGGGATGGGTTATGCAAAATCCTGATCCCCTGCCGGAGGCCTCGACCACTCCGCAGCCCTGCTGAATGCGGCATGGGCGTTCCGGACGGCCGGGTTTCGCCGCGTCCTGAGCGGGAAGACCGGGATGCGGGAGGAGCGGAGGAATCGTTCCGCCCCTGAATGTGTGCAACAACGGGCCATCTCGAAGCAAGTGCGGCGGGATGGCCCGTTCATGACATTCCGCAATCGGTCGGTTTTCATCCGCCCTTCATCTTTTATCGAATCCTGAAGGCGGAAACCCTTGCCTCGTTGAGGGAAAACCCTTATCCTGTCACCTCTTCAATGTTCTTTGGCACCCGGTTCGTGCCGGCTTTTCAGTTGGACGCGCGGCTGCTGCGCCAGTGAGAGTTCACGGCGTCTGCAATTCCTGCTAACCCCTATCGTTTCCGTCCATAAAGGAGGCTAACATGGAAGATGTGTACGCGGCGAAACCCTGGCTGAAACATTACGACAAAAACGTTCCGGAGAAACTCGACTATCCGTCCCTGGCCTATGCCGATGCACTCAAGAAGGCCTTCCGGGAAGTCCCCTCCAGGGTGGCCGTTCACTACATGGGCAGGGAGATCACGTACCGGGAGCTGGACGGACTCTCCAACCGCTTTGCCCGGTTCCTGATGGAAACGGGGTGCCGGCCCGGCGACGTGGTCGGCTCCCACCTTCCCAATATTCCCGCCAGTTACATCGGCTCCGCCGGCATCCAGAAGGCCGGCTGCATCTTCACGGGCGTGAGCCCGCTCCTGACGGCGGAGGAGCTTGCCTACCAGTTAAACGATTCTGGTGCGAAGGTCCTCGTCACGGTGGACCTGCTTTTCCCGACGGTTGCCAAGGCCGTTGAAAAGACCGGCGTGAAGATCGTCGTGGTGGCCTCCATCTTCGACTACTTTCCCCAGGAAATTCCCGCCACCCCGGTGACCCCGGTTCCCGGCATCGAAGTGCTCAGCTTCAAGGACGCCATCGCGTCGATGCCGGACGACCCGGTCGACGTGAAGATCGACCCGGCCGCCCCCTGCCTCATGATGTACACGGGGGGCACCACGGGACCGCCGAAGGGGGCGCTCCTCACGAACGACAACATCGTCCACCACATCGTACAGCTGAACCCCTGGGTGCAGCTGCAAATGGGGGAGCACGTCGTACTGTCGGCCTTCCCCATGTTCCACCAGGCGGGGAACTTCATCGTTATGTGGAACCTGGCGATGGGCAGCACGCTGGTGGCCATTCCCAATCCGAGGGACCTTCAGTACATCGTGAAGGCTATCGAGACCTACAAACCCACCGTCATCGTCAATGTACCCACCATTTTTCTCGAATTGATGAAACTGGATGAGTTCCGGCGCCTGGACTTCTCGGGCGTGCATTTCTTCGTCAGCGGCGCTTCCGCGTTTCCCGCGGAAAGCATCCGGGAGTTCGAGGACATTGTCGGCAAGGGAAAGCTGATCGAGGTCTGCGGAATGACGGAGACCAGCCCGATCATCGTGGCCCTGCCCCGGGACGGGGTCAAGAAGATCGGGTCCGTCGGCATGCCCGTCAGCGATACGGAGGTGAAGCTGGTCGATCCCGGAACCGGCGAGATCGTTCCCATCGGCTCCCCCGGGGAACTCGTGGCCCGGGGACCCCAGGTCTTCTCCCTGGGATATCACAACAAGCCCGAAGAAACGGCCCACACACTCCGGAACGGGTGGATCTTCACGGGGGACGTGGCGGTCATGGACGAGGACGGGTACTTTACCATCGTGGACCGGCTGAAGGACATGGTGAGCGTCTCCGGCTTCAAGGTGTTCACCCGCGAGGTGGACGACGTGCTGATCGGCCATCCGGACATCGACATCGCCGCCACGATCGGCCTGCCGGATCCGAAGCGCCCCGGCTCGGAGATCGTGGCCTGCGCCGTCGTTCTCAAGCCGGGCCGGACGGGGGATGAGGCGATGCGGGCGAGCATTTCGGACTTCATGAAGGAGAAGGTGGCGCCCTACAAGGTGCCGAAGATTATGCGGTTCATGGAGGCGCTTCCCATGAGTGCCGTGGGCAAGGTTCTAAAGCGGGAGCTCCGGAAGATCATGCAGGACACACCGTAGCGCCGCATTCCTGCAGCAAGACCTGGGAAGAGGGGGCCGGTGGATGCTGGTCCCCTCTTGCCCTCAATCCCCTGCATCCCGCGTCGTGAAAGCGGGGATCAGGACGAAATTCAGGGTTTCCTTGACGAGCTTTGTATAAGCCTCCTTGTCGATTTTCAACACTTTGAGAAAGAAGCTTTCACCGGATATCAATCCGTGCACGGCGTTCATGACGATCATGACTTCCAGCATGGCCCGGGGAGAGGCATGCTTTTTCCCCTTCGTGAGGCCCATGGCCCGGGCAATATCGCTGGTGAACTCCGGCACCGCGACGTCGAGGCTGGAGTCGATGCGCGTTTTCGAGAAATAGTTCAGGAGGATCAGGTTCGATATATCCGGATGCTCGAGCAGGTAATCCGTCATCATGTCGAAGGCGATCTTCATCCGCTCGTCCAATGGACATCCGCTGGCCTTTTTTTCAACGTTCCGGAGCATCTGTCCCAGATCGTTGTTGATGTCGAGAACAACCGCCTCGTAAAGGTCTTTCTTCTCACCCCAGTGGTAATGAATGGTGGAGAGATCGATTCCCACCTCCTCGGCAATCATCCGGGTCGTCCCCCCATGATAGCCGTATTCTCCGAAAATCTTCCGGGCCACTTTCAGAATTCGTGCTTTGGTTGATTCAGGATCTCTCCTGGCTTTTTCCAATGGTGTTCTCATTCCAATATCCTCTGTGCAAAAGAAATTATCTATAAATTCTATATGGATAATACATTCCATGTCAAGGCGAAACTCCATGAAGCCCGGGGCTCACGATTTTTATGCATGGAATTGACAGGGAATCGGTTTTTGTTATGTCGGATGGGAGGTTCTCCATTCACCGAAGCATGTCGGGAATGGCATGGTTTCCCACTGTTCCCGTTTCGTGGTATACAGAAACGCGTGCCGTGACGGTCCATGAATAGCGGCCGGCCATCGCGAAGGCGAGTCATCACGGTGACAAAAGAGGAGATCCTTCAAATGAATCGCAAAGGGATTGATCATCCATGACAAACGAGAATGAAGCAAATGTCCACAGCGGGCATGGAACCGTGGAGTTTCTCCTGCGGCGAATGCGCCACAAGGGAGACCTGCCCGCGTTTTCCAAGCATGTCGTCGAGATCAACAGCAAGCTCTCGTCCCTGAAGGCTATCACCCTGTCCAACACGGGAGACCTGGCCAAGATCATCCTGAAGGATTTTTCCCTGACCAACAAACTCCTCAAAATCGTCAATTCCGCCGTGTACGGAAATCTCGCGGGCAGGGTGACGACTGTTTCCAAGGCGGTGATGCTCCTGGGATTTGAAAAGGTTCGCATGATCGCCACGGCCCTGATGATTTTCGAGCATCTTCAGAACAAGAGCCAGGCGGCGGAACTGAAAGAGGTCGCCATGGAGTCTTTCCTGAGCGGCGTGATCGCCATGGACCTGGCCGAAAAAATGAAAGTGGGCCGGGTGGAAGAAGCGTTCATCTGCGCCATGCTCCGGCACCTCGGGAAGCTTCTGGTTATCTGCTACTTCCCCGAGGAATACGAAGCGATCAAAGAAGAGATGCGGGACAAGGAGCTCGGGGAGGACAGCGCCACCCGCGCCGTTCTCGGCATCTCCTTCAACGAGCTGGGCATGGCCGTTTCGCGGTCCTGGAATTTCCCGGACATGCTCGTCCGGAGCATGGAAAATCCGCCCCCTGGCGTCATCGAGCCTGCCATGACGGAACTCGAGCGCATGCGGTACCTGACCCACTATGCCCACGATCTCTGCTCGGTCATTGCAGCATCGCAGGGTGATGAATGGGGAGCCGCCCTGGCCGAGATGTCGGTGCGCTACCAGAAGGTGATCCCCCTCCCGGAGCAGGAGGTGGAGGTGCTTCTGGACTCGGCGGCCGGGAAAATCGACAGTTTTTCCGGCATCGTTAACCTGGACAGGAGCTCCAGCCCTCTCTTGAGCAAGCTTTCCGAGCGCCGCAAGGACGAGACGGGGGAGCCGGACGCCCGGACGCCCGACGGCCGGCAGCCGATGAAAGATGCAGCCGCCAGAGGTACAAAGACCGTAGACAAATCGGCCGCCGTCATCGCCCAGGAGAAGAAGCGGATCGTTACCAGCGGCATCAGTGAGATTGCCGACGTCATGAAGGGTTCATACAACCTGAGCGACGTCATATACATGATTTTGGAGACAATGTACCGGGGGTTTGCGTTCAACCGGGTCATCTTCTGCCTGCGGGATGTCAGCGGGAAAAAGATGGTCGGACGCTTCGGTCTCGGCGACAGGTCGGAGGATATGGTTGCGCTGTTTCAGATCCAGATCGGCCAGGCCTCCGACATCTTCAACATCGCCATTTCGCAGGGGAGGGGCATGATCATCGCCGACGCCGGCGCCCCGACGATCGTCCAGAACCTTCCCCAATGGTATCGGGCCTCCGTTGCCGCGCCGGCCTTTCTCGTCTACCCGCTGGTCATCAAGGGAACGTGTCTCGGCCTGTTCTATGCGGACAAGAGCGAGAGCGGGACCCTCCTGACGGAAAGCCAGTGCATGCAGATGGAGGATCTGCGGGACATGGCCGTCGAGGTGATCACGCAGAAACACCTGTAGCAGATCTCCTGCCGGTGATAATCCGGCCTGACGTTCGGGACGGGCTGCTCTCCATGATTCGGGCGGGAAGAAGCCCGGGGGAGGGCGGCGGGAATGCCGGTCTCCCCCGGGAGTCGGATCGGGAATCCGCTGGCAGTGCCCCTGAAGCCGGGTCCGGCCGACCGCCTTACGATCATCCCTTCAGAAAGTCAGGTCTTGCCCAATCGGGGTTGGGATACGTATAGAACCCCTTTCCCGTCTTCGCGCCCAGTTCCTTGCGTTCGATCATTTCCTTGAACGCCTGGGGCGGCAGGTCTTTTGGATCCTTGGATTCTTTGTAATAGGACATTTCAATGTCATAGACCACATCGAGTCCCACCATGTCCATCATGGTGAAGGGGCCATAGGGCATCCCCGTGAAGACACGCCAGGCTCGGTCGATGTCCCGGTGGTCCACGAAGCCGTTGCATGCCATGTACAGGGCCTGCTTTTTGACGGCCCGCCAGATGCTGTTGAAGCAGAATCCCAGGATCTCCTTGTTGACCTTCAGCGGGATCAGCTCGAGGGAGCGGATCCACTCCCGGGCCGCCTCGATCACCTCCGGTGTGGTCTTCGTGCCGCCCATGATGTCGCAGAGGATGAAGCCCATGGCCGGCTGGTAGAAGTGCATGTTCAGGCACTTCTCCGGTCGCCGGGTGGCGTCCTCGATCCGTGAGATCGGGATGGAGGAGCTGTTGGAGGCCAGGAGCGCCGCCTTGGGCGCCAGGGCATCCAGTTCGGCAAAGACCTTGCGTTTCAGGTCCAGCACCTCCGGGACGGCCTCGATGACCAGATCCGCGTCCGCTACGGCCTCGGCGAGATCACCCGTCAGCTTCACCGTGGCCGCCGCCTTCTCCCAGTCTTCCTTGGGAACGGTCGGACCTTTTCCCATGGCGACCATCATGAATTTCATCTCTTCCACTTTCTTCTGGAAGATTCCCAGATCCTGGTCGTAACCCCGGACGTTGCATCCGTAGCAGGCTGCCTGGACGGCGATCTGCGTTCCCAGGGTTCCCAATCCGATCACACTGATGTTTTTGAATTTCATGATTCCATCTCCTTTGTCCGATTTTTTACCGGAACGGGTAACTCGGTATGCCGGGCGGCCACTCGGAGAATATCCGTGTTCCGGGCCTGTTTGTTTTCATCAGCCTTCGTCTGGATACGGATCTGTCGATAAGCAGATATGCCTCGCTCATAAATGCCCGAGGCACTTCCCATAGTCAAGGCGGAAGGTGGGCCGGACCTTCTTTCTTCATGCGTTTCCGGTTTGGCCGGGAAGGCAGGAAGGGTGCTGCTTCTGGATATCATGGCGGACACAGGGAAGATTTCCGGGATGTAAGGATGAGAGGTTCAACCGGGCAAAGGCGGAGGACACTCAAAACGGCCGGAAAGGGATTGGGGTATGAACGAAGAAGGGGGCCGGCTTTATGCCTGCCCCCTGTTGATTTCTGGTGGAGCTGAGGGGAGTCGAACCCCTGACCTCTTGAATGCCATTCTAAAAAATACACCTTTCCCTTAGCATCTCTTAATCCCCCTTTTTTGCCACAAATCCCTTGACAATCAAGATATTGCCCCATATCATCGTGTCACATTAACACACATAAGAACCGTCAATTTCAGGAGAAAAAGCGGTAAAAAAGCGGTAAAAGGAAATTGTCACCATGCATGCACGGCGTGACTCGTTGATTTAATACATATTTCTGGAACCATGCTTTATGGTCTTCTAAGTATTGAATATGAAATGGATTAAGACAAATCATAAGGGTCTGCGGTATTACGAGCATCAGACCAGGAGACACGGAAAAAAGAAAGATCGCTATTACTCTATCCGGTTTAAGGTGGATCGAAAGGATTACACCTACGGAATCGGCTGGTGGAGTGACGGAGTTCCGGAGGATGTCATCCGGAATGATCCTGACATGGGTTTTGAGGGTTATTGTCTCTCGGAAATGAAGCGGTATAAAGCGAATGTAAGGGCAGGTTCTGGGCCAATATCACCAAAGGAACACCGGAAAGCAGAGGAGGATAGACGTCGAACAGAGGAGGAAGAAGAGGAGAGAAGAATACGCGAAAACGTAACATTTACGGATTACTTTAATAACAAATATGCGCCGTCTATGGAGAGCAACGGTAAAAAGAGCCTTCCTGCAGAGCGTGTGATCTTTGACAAATGGGTTTCTCCGGTGATCGGAGATTTACCCATAACCGAGTTGCAAGAATCACACTGTCAACAGATTAAAAAAGACATGCAAACGGCAGGGAAGGCGAACCGAACACAGCACTATGCATTTGCCGTCGTTTCACAGATCTGGAGCATGGCCAGAAAGGAAAAAATTGTCCAAAGGGATTGCCCAACACGAGACGTTGAACTGCCGAGGATTGACAATCAGAAGAAACGGGCCTTGACGACAGATGAGGCTCGGTTACTTCTCGATAAACTGAAGGCGAAGAGCCGTCAAGTTTATGAACTGGCATACCTCAGCCTATACACAGGGGCACGTTTCGGCGAACTGGCGGGGCTGACATGGCGACGGATCAACCCGGAGGAGGGGAGCATCACCTTCCGGAACACAAAAAGCGGGAAGGATCGGACTGTGTTCATGACGGCCGGCGTCAAGAGCTTATTCGCGGAGATGATCCCAGGGCTTCCGGATAACTTGATTTTCAGCGACAAGAAGGGGGGCCGCCTCACTTCTGTGTCGAACACATTTGACCGGGTTGTCTCTGATCTTGGGTTGAATAATAGCCTTGTCGACCAACGAGATAAGATCACGTTTCACAGCCTCCGACATACTCACGCGTCCTGGCTAGTGGACAGTGGAGTTAATCTTTATGTGGTGAAAGAGATCCTGGGCCATTCCGATTTCAAGATGACGACTCGCTACAGTCACCCGGCAGCGGACAGCATCCGGAAAGCCATGAAGAGCCTTGAAAGGCGAGACCAGAAGAGCGCCGGGGTGGTGGTCAATTTCAACAGGGGATAGGCCGACCTGCCGAAAGAGGTTGGATAATGAATCAGGCAGAGTGTGAACAAAAGAAGGGCGTTATCGGGAGCGAGGCAATCTGCCCTCTGTGCGATCAGGTTATCAGGGCCGGGGAAGCTCACCTTAGCGACTGGGGACCGGAGAAAAACCAGACCGTCCACGAGGCCTGTAGTCGGCTCTTCATTGCCCGGACCTTCCGGTTCTGTCGGCGGGAGCTGAAGAACGCTTTGACGGAACGGGCGGAGTGGGGGGACCGCCGGGGGAAGATGAAGGCCGCCCGGGAGGTCCTGAAAGGAAAAAAAACCTCGGGCCGGGTCTCGCTCACCGAAACCGAGGCGGCGGCGATCCGCGAGGCCCTGGACGGTTACCGAGCGCTTGATGATGCCTATATGCGGGCCAGAATTAACGCCGAAGGCTTTTTGCAGATCATGAACGATGCATCGAAACTCTATCGGGCCGGGAACCGGGGCGAGGCCGCGCAAATACTCGGCTGGACCACGGGCAAGCGAGGAGTTATGGAGCATCACCACAGCATCGTGGCAACCTACCTGTTACAGGTCGGCATGGGGATCGATAAAAACCAAATAGTCGAGAACATCATGGCGATCTTCGGGCTTCAAAGTCGGGAGGCAACCATTAAGCTCCTGACAAGAGAAAAAAAGCGCCTCGGCTCCCTCCCTCTGCCATCGAACTGGCAGAAGGTCTGACAAAAAATCCCGCCGGAAAATGTCCATTAGCGCGTAATCATTCGATTCATTATCTTCCCATCAAATCAAAGGAGTTTTGATGGGAGGTTCCGATGCAGCACAATCTTTCCACCCTGGCCGAAAAATGGCCGTCGTCCATCGTCGCCAGAACCGAAGTTGAACGGTTCACCGGCGGACTAATTTCCGAAAAATACCTTGCAAATCTCGACAGTTGCGGGAAGGGTCCCGAGGGCCGAATCCGCGTGGGCCGCAAGATCGCCTACCCGGTTGATCGCCTCATCGAATGGCTGGCATCCCGGGCAACCGAGGTCAAGGGCAAAGGCCGGTTCCCTGGCCGTGGGGAGGCCTGAGCCATGTCCGGCCCTTCCCTTCTGATTGCCTTCGATTCCGAGACCTTGACGATCCCCGGAATCCTGCCCAATGCCGACAGCGACGTGGAGGAGCGGAAGCTCCGGGAGATCGCGGCGCGGAGGACCGCGGCCGAACGTGGATTACCTGCAGCTCGTCCGTCCATCTCAGCGATGGGGCACCCGGGAAGCAGAGGTTGCCGAGGTCTCCCGATCCCTGAAGGCCCTGGCAAAGGCCTTGAAGAAATATCAGGCGCGGAACGCGGGTTCCGTGACGAAACGAACCGGGAGGCGGCCCGGTTGAGCCAGCGGCGGTCCTCGCTCCACGGGCGATCCGTGGGGGCGGGATTTAGTCGTTTGGATTTCACCGGGTTCGTCCTCCTGCACATGACAGAGTAAGTCCTCCGCGGGGTGCCGGTGCCTCCCTGTCCGGTGTTCTTGCTGGAGAAATAAAAATCGGAGGAACGGAAAATGGGAGCGAGAGTTATTTACGGGTTGCGGGACATTGAGAATTTCTTTGGTGCGGGCGCGTCTGTTGAATCCCGGAGCGCTGTTGCAGACCTGGTAAGAACCATGAGGAGCAGCTACGGTCTTCCCATGCGGAACCGGCATGATCCGAAGATGGGCGCGAGTGTTCCGTCTCTCGACCTGTCGGAATTCAAGACCTGGTGCCAGGAAAATGGTGCTGATCCAAGAAACCCCGAGGCCATCACGGCGGCGGTCCTGGACCGAAACCACGTGATCCGGGCCATCCAGAAAATGCCCCCGGTGCGCCTGGTTGGCTACGGGGAAATTTGCAAATTTTGCCGCCACAGGATGGAAGAGCTAATGGAGCTAAAAAATTGCGTGGACTTCCCTGTTCGGCGAGCGGGGAAAGAATGGGTTGCTGACGGGCGGGAACTGCTGCGTTTCCTTTATGAGCAGCACTATGAAATCCCGATGTACGAGGTCTTCCGAAGAAGGTCCGTGGCATGAGTGCGGAAAGGGAGATACGAAAGACTGCCGACCATGAGGCGGCCCACGCACTTGTGGGATGGATCACAGGGCAGCGGATCGAAAGTATCACCATTGATCCCAGGCGTACCGGGGATGCAAGGGGGGTCTGCTACCTGTCGGGCGGTCGGATCGGGGTCATCGGGGAACCGAAGAGCCTAACGTCAAGTCAGGCGCATTTCCTCATGGCCGGCCGGGTCTCTGATGACCTTTTCCATTCAGGAGGCCCCCCCGGCCACGTGCAGGACTTCAAAAACCTAAAGGCCCTGCTCCCCCTGGATGACGAGACCCTCCGGATGCATGACTGGTCCAGAACAGAAAAGTCCACCGAGGACTTTTATCAGATGTTTCGTGGCCCGGTCGTGAAGCTCCTGAGATCCCGACGCGGACGTCGGGCGCATCGTACCCTGGCAGCAGCTCTGCTGAATCACCAAACCCTGTCCGGCCAACATGCGGTTGAGATCCTCCGTGAGGCCTGGGGCGATCCCCTGCCCCCTCGTGCCCTGCCACCTGAAGATCATTGTGAGGTTATCGACAAGGGGCCGGCAAACCATGAAGAACTGCTCCGATCTATTCGGGGTCTGGCCGGCTTGGCGCTGAACGACTGTGAGTCGATGAGTGGGTTGGGTGATGAGGGCGAGATATTGGGGAGGCAGCGAGTTGAAAATATTCTTCGTTTGTTGATTGGTCTTTGCCGACCCCAAAAGATAACCGCAAAACAAAGAGGAGAGTGTCATGGAAACAATAAAGTGTATGGGTTGCAGTAGGGAAGGATTCCACTATTCCAACGGTGCTCTAGAAAAGATCTTGAGCGTGATCGGGATGGCGGAGATGCTTGAATCAGAAGGCGCTTGGACGAAAACGGATCCGGTAGATATCCCGAGCGGAGCATCGGGATCGGACACGCCAATCATACTGGAAGCCCCTGATGGTTCCAACCGTGTTGTCGGTTTGAATGTTGCGGCTATATACATCAGAAAGGGTTTCAGTTTTGAAAGCCTTTCTGAACGGTTTTTGTCACAAGGAATGGGTCGCTTGGCGGCCATGACCAAGGCTTTTCGTGACTATCCAGAAGCAAGGCAACAATTTGTTGAATCCCATCGGAGAAAGGAGCGGTAAAACATGAATTTGACGAAAGATTCAATGATGCAAGAAATTCTCCGTCTCATCCCTGGTGAGGCGAAGGGGAAAATGGAGTTTTTGGGGATGGATCTTGTAAGGTTGGAGGCGAGAGTTAAAAATTATACGGACAAGATCGAAGAACTTCAGTCGAAAGTCGATGGTCTTTTTGCGGAGATGAGGCGGTCGATCTCTGCCGGATCGGACCCAGCGCCGATCTCCCAGAGAAAATTTGCGCTGGAGTGTGAAATTCGTGATCTATCGTCTTTCCGGGATGCAGTAGAAGATGTTGTTCAGGAAAAATCGGAAGAGCTACAGCGCGCGAAGCTGGATTTGGGGAGTGTTTTTGCCCAAGGCGTAATCGCGGCGAAGGCGGAAGTTCTCAAAAAAATAGACTTTCGACTGAGGGAAATTGAGGAAATTTGTGATGCGTGGGACAAAGCGGTCTGGACAGTGGCGACGAACTTCAACTGTCCAACCCCTCCGGGTGAACATGGATTGATCTTCCATGGTCATCGCGGTTTGGGCAATCGAATGGGGTAGTGCCGGCCTGGCTTTTACCGTTTACCCTCTCGTCGGGATCCTGAATGGTTCAGGAATAGGCGAGTCCTCCGAGAAGGGTTCCGGGTGTTTCGTCCATGTCCACCCGGAACCCGTATTAAAAAAATGAAGAAATGAGACGGGATCTTTCCTTAATAAGATTAGGAAGGGAGTTCACAATATGAGCGTATTCGAGGAGGCGAAGGGAGCGGCATTGCTAACTCTTAAGACTGCCCGGCAGACGTCAGCGGAGATTCGGGAGGCGGTGAAACAGTCCGGCCTCTTGGAAAGCGAGTTTACAGCTCTTGTCGAAGAATTCGAGGGCTATCTGACGGACACGGAAAACATTGCAGAAGATTTTATTAGGAATGTTGATTCCGTCATGGCGGACCCTGGCAAATTGGAGACTAGAGTCAATTTCGTCGCGACGAGCGTCGTTTTTTTTGATCGGTTACTTACCGTTGAGCAAAAATGCCTCGACGTTCAGAAAAAGGCCCTGGAGATTAAGGCGCGGACGATAACGGGGACCAGGGTATAGAAAGGGAAACGAAATGGCTGACCTCTCGAAAACCATTGAGATCGTGTTCGGCGGGAAGAACGAAGTAAGCCCCGTCGTTGCGGACATTGAAAAGTCCTTCGGTGCCCTGGACTCATCTGTTGGGAAGATCACTGATCCCCTGGCCAAGGTCGCCGATTCCGTCCTGAAGATCGATGCTGCCCTGGCCGCCATGGCCATCGGGGGTATGGCCTATGCCATCAAGCAGTCATCGGAGTTTAACAAATCATTCGGCCTGATCTCGACATCCGTTACCGCGACGGGGGCCGATTTGGCGAAATACCGAGACGACATCCTCACCTACTCCACGAACTCCGTCAAATCCCTACAGGACATCAATTCCGCCCTCTACACCGCCGCTCAGGCCGGTGTTAAGTGGACGGATTCCCTGGAATTCATCCGGAAGGCCGAGCAGCTGGCCGTTGCGAACAATGCAAACCTGAACACCACGGTCGACCTCCTGACGTCGACCATGAACGCTTACGGCTTCACGCTGAAGGACGTTGGCCGACTGAATGACGTTTTCTTCCAATCAACTTTGATTGGGAAACAGACGATCGACAGCCTTGGACAGAGTATGGGCCAGGTTGTGGCCATTGCGGCTAATTCTGGCGTTACCTTCGAGGAACTATCCGCTGCCATCGCCACCATGACCGCAAAGGGTCTGGAGACCTCGGAGGCCATCACCGCCGTCAAGGGCGTGATATCTGGGATCATCAGCCCCTCGAAGGAGGTAGCCGACGCCGCAAAGACCATGGGCCTCAATTTCTCATTGACGGAGCTGTCATCCAAGGGCTTCTCCAACATGCTTCGTGAGATCATGCTCCGGACTGGGGGCAGCAAGGAAAAGCTCGTGGGACTGTTCAATGAAGTCCGCGCCATGAACGGTGTCCTCCAGTTGACGGGCGACTCGATGAAGTTCTTCGACGACGCCCTGAAACAGATCAACAGCTCCGCCGGCAACGCCGAGCGGGCCTACAAGAAAATGGCGGAGACCTTCGCAAATCAGACCCAGCAACTGAAGAACGCAGCCAAATCAGCGATGATTGCCATCGGAACTGAGTTGGAGAATTCGGCCGCCAAGATCACCGGATCCGTCGGGGGTCTCCTGAAGGGTATCAAGGTTAGTGTCGACTCGGGCGCCTTCGATCCGCTGTTCAAGTATCTGGACGAGGTGGGCGCTGCTTTCTCCGAATGGCTCGGGGCCATTGCTAAGGCCTTCCCAGATGCCCTGAAACAGCTCGACTTCCAGGGAATGGTGACGGCACTGCAGGCATTTGGGAAGGAACTCGGTGGCCTCGACGGGACCAAGCCGGAAAAGCTTGCTAAGACCATGCAGACCCTTGTTGATGTGATCGCGTCCCTTATCACCGTGACCCGGGGCCTTACGGAAGCATTTGTTCCAGTCATTTCGACGCTGACTTCCGCGGGCAAGGCCTTTTCCAACCTGGAGGAGTCAACGAAGTCGCTTGTCGGTAACGTTCTCGGGGCGGCGGCCGCCTACAAAATGTTCGGGCCTGTGGTCGGTACGATCATGTTTACGATAGGCCAGGATGCCGAGTTGATGGAACGGACCGTAGGGGCAGCCTTTGCCGCCATTGGGCTGTTTGCGGAAAATCTCCGGTTGGGCTTCACCACCCTGGTCTGGGCCGTTTCCGAGGTTGTTCTTGGGATCATGGAACTGTCCGCCAAGCTTCCGGGATCCGCCATGACGGATGCCGAACTGAAGCCGATGCGCGATTTTGTGGACCTAGTCGGCGGCAAGATGTTGAAATCTTCGGAGGACGCCTGGAAGAGCTACTTCAAGTTGAAGGAGCAGATTGTCGGATCCGGTGATGCCTCCAAGGACACAAAGAGCAAGACAGAGGCGCTTGTTGAAGCCCTCTCGAAGATACCTTCAAACGTCACCACAACCCATGATGTAAAGGTCAATGACACCGGCGTCTCCTCAAGTGTCGCAGCGGTCAGGGAGAAGTTGCAGCAAATCCCCTCGACAAAAGTTGTAGATGTGGTGGTACGGGCTGACGGATCAACGATCGAGGAAGCCTATGGAATGATTATCGAGAAGTTCCCGGACGGCTCCTCGCGAATCGTTCAAGCCAATATTGTTCCTGCCGGCGTTGACGAAACGGCTGCCCGGATCGCGGACGTGACGAAGCCGCAGGCGATCGACGTGCAACTCAAATTAGATGAAGAGAAGTTGAAAACGACATCCGAGACCATCCAAAAATCCGTTGAATGGAAGGCTAAGATTGACATCGCCGATATTACCGCGAAGTCGGAAGAGATCAAGTCGGTTTTCAAATCCATTGACAATTCCATCACGTCCTCTTCATCGTTGTTAGGCACTCTTTCGGAGAGTATCACGAAAGGCGGGACGGGGTCTTCCATGATTTATGAGACCATGCGGCAAGAAAACCTGCGCAGGGATGAAATGTTGAAACTTCAGAAGAATCTTGCTCAAGCCGAAGTGGACAACGTGAAGGCCCGGACGGAATTAATGAAGAAGGGTGAGGCCCTTATAAAGGTAGAGGCACAGGGTCTGCAACCGCACTTAGAAGCTTTCATGTTTGAAATCTTGAAGGCGATTCAGGTAAGGGCGACGGCAGAGGGAGCCAAGTTCCTTGTGGGATAGACATGAGCACAATTACGACACAGAAGTATGACCTGGAGGGGGCCAAACTTCCTGCTCGGCATGACGACCCGAACGGCGGGAACGTGAAATGGTTAACGGGTCATCAAGCAATAGAAACTCCCCCTCACCCCCGATTAAGAAATCTTATCAAGTGTCTATGCGGTTCACCGAGGGGAGGAAGGGCGGCGGGTCCTTCCTGAGGGGTTTTTCCATGCGGGTAATTCAACCCTCGAATTTCGTGTCCGGATGAATTCCCGTTTCTTTGGGAATTTGGGAATCAGGGACGGTCTTAGACCAACTCTCATAAAGATAAGTAGCCGATATGATGGAGGTCACTTATGAACCGCAATGCAGTTTTTTGGGAAGGATATAAGCTCGGATACGAGGCTGGTCGTACATCGTTGAACGGCCACGCTGGGCTATTGTTGGATCAATATATCATCACATGCTGCAAGTTCGTACCACGTGAGCGGATCCAAGCAAGTGTCCTATTCAACCATTTTTTGAGATGGCGCGAAACGTGCGGTTGCAAAGGACCGATCACTGCAACATGGTTTGGCCGTGCCTTTTCAAAACGCTTTCCCAAGATAAAGTCTGAGGGGCGGGTCTTTTACGTAGGAATTGCACTGAAACCTACAGACGATGAAGAGAGACAAAGCTGACCAGGGAATCCCCGGATCCGGCTGAACGATCACAAGTGTCGGCGGGAGATCGCAGATCCTGGAGCAACCGAAAACCCAGGATCTGCGGCTAGGACGCCAAGAAATACTCCAGAAGACATCCAGGGATGCTCCGCAGCCCTTCCGCGCCATCTACGGGAACAACATTCGACGTCAAAGCGGACGCCCCGCAGCTGGTGGTGAACTCGTCCCGGAACCGGGGGACAGGTTGATCTAAGCGAACAACGTGTCCTGGATCCCATCGTGCCGGTCGGTTTAGTCAAAAATCACTGGTTGTCCATATAAAAGTTACTCTTGTTCTGTCTAAATGATTAACCAATTAAAATCATTATACATATTATCGCTGGAGGGTTTAAAAAAGCGGACAGTGTGCTTTATCTCACTTGAATTATTGACGAATCGGACAATTTTATTCGCGTGTGGGGATAGATGGAGCCTTTTCTTATATATATTTCTCTGCAACACCCTTTTGGCCATTTTGCATTGTGACCATATATATGGATATACTCTCCATCCTCCCTATCTATATTATCTATTTAATATCATTATTATTTTTCTATATAAAGAAAAGATTAATAATATTAAATATATAAAGAGAAAAAATATTTAAATAATCGTTATTTATACAATGATATTGGTTAGATATGCACAAGAGGGATGCTTTCAGGGAGTCTTGGGGATGGTTTAGAAAGTCCGTTGGTTTTTGATTTCTTTTCGAACGGGATTCATTCACCGGCGCCGCCGGGAGATCTCTCATTCCGGAGTAGTTGAAGGGCCGGGATCCTCGACGAGGACGCCCGGAAGGTACCCTGGAAGGACTCCCGGGACATCACAGGAGGATGCCCGGACACGAGCAGCTGGTGACGATCCTGGACCCGGAAGGACATCCTGCAGCCGTCGACCCCTCCGGCCAGGTCCTCGCTGCGGGACAGATCCGGCCGGGTAGATCACCAGCACCGGCCGGCGATCGGCTCTCCCAGGGGCCCCGGCGGCGCTGGATCCTGATCAGAGCGGCCAGGTCCTCCGGATGGTCTCCCGGGACGTCACCAGATAATGCCCGGTTGGGATGAGATCCCGTCATCCAGGGATTCCTGTAGATGGTTGGATAAGGTTTCTGTTGAATGGGAGCGGCTGATTTCTAAAATGAGGAATTTTTTTGACAATACAGAGAATGACGTTTCCCACAATCATTTCCATTTTGAATCTGGAGAACTGCGGTTGTGGTTCCGAGTCTTTGTGGATGCAATTTTTGATGTGAGGAATGGTAGCGAGAATAAAAACATAGCGAAAGAATGGTTAATGGATCCAGGGAATAGTTTTGTTGACGTTCTGGCAGACCATTTTGGTTACGCTCCGGAGATCTTCCGGCAGAACATAAGAATTTCTCTAGAAAGAAATCACAGCGAAAAAAGTAGGATTCAGCAGGATCTGTTACGCGCAATAATAGTAAGAGCAAATGAACATCCGGCCGGATCCGCCCCGCAGCGAGGCCCTGGCCGGTGTGATCGACGGCTGCAGGGCGCCCTTCCAGGTCCAGGATCGTCACCAGCTGCTCGTGCCCGGTCATCCTCCGGTGATGTTCCGGGAGACCATCCGGAGGCCCTGGCCACTCTGACCGGGGATTCGGCGCCGCCGGTGCCCCTGGGAGAGCCGATCGCCGGCCGGTGCGGGTGATCTTCCCGGCCGGATCCGCCCCGCAGCGAGGACCTGGCCGGTGTGATCGACGGCTGCAGGGCGCCCTTCCAGGTCCAGAATCGTCACCAGCTGCTCGTGCCCGGTCATCCTCCGGTGATGTTCCGGGAGACCATCCGGAGGCCCTGGCCACTCTGACCGGGGATTCGGGGCCGCTGGTGCCCCTGGGAGAGCCGATCGCCGGCCGGTGCGGGTGATCTACCGGGCCGGATCCGCCCTGCAGCGAGGACCTGGCCGGTGTGATCGACGGCAGCAGGATGCCCTTCCAGGTCCAGGATCGTCACCAGCTGCTCGTGCCCGGGCATCCTCCGGTGATGTCCCGGGAGTCCAGCCGGAGGCCCTGGCCGTTCTGATGGGGGATCCTGGGCCGCCGGTGCCCCTGGGAGAGCCGATCGCCGGCCGGTGCGGGTGATGGGCCGTCCGGATCTGCCCCGCAGCGAGGACCCGGCCGGTGTGATCGACGGCTGCAGGGCGCCCTTCCAGGTCCAGGATCATCACCAGCTGCTCGTGTCCGGGCATCCTCCGGTGATGTCCCGGGAGACCATCCGGAGGCCCTGGCCGTTCTGACCGGAGATCCGGCGCCGCCGGTGCCCCTGGGAGAGCCGAGCGTCGGCCGGTGCGGGTGATCTACCCGGCCGGATCCGCCCCACAGCGAGGCCCTGGCCGATCTGACCAGGGATCCAGCGCCGCCGGTGCCCCTGGGAGAGCCGATCGCCGGCCGGTGCGGGTGATCTATCCGGCCGGATCCGCCCCACAGAGAGGACCTGGCCGGTGTGATCGACGGCTGCAGGGCGCCCTTCCAGGTCCAGGATCGTCACCAGCTGCTCGTGTCCGGGCATCCTCCTGTGATGTCCCGGGAGACCATCCGAAGGCCCTGGCCGTTCCGACCGGAGATCCAGCGCCGCCGGGGCCCCTGGGAGAGCCGATCGCCGGCCGGTGCTGGTGATCTACCCGGCCGGATCTGTCCCGCAGCGAGGACCTGGCCGGAGGGGTCGACGGCTGCAGGATGTCCTTCCGGGTCCAGGATCGTCACCAGCTGCTCGTGTCCGGGCATCCTCCTGTGATGTCCCGGGAGACCATCCGAAGGCCCTGGCCGTTCCGACCGGAGATCCAGCGCCGCCGGTGCCCCTGGGAGAGCCGATCGCCGGCCGGTGCGGGTGATCTATCCAGCCGGATCCGTCCCGCAGCGAGGACCTGGCCGGTGTGATCGACGGCTGCAGGGCGCCCTTCCAGGTCCCAAATTACCAATAGATAGTGAAGAAATATTTCATTGACATCTTGGCTGGCTTTGTTATTCTGACATTGCCTAAATTCTAAACCGGGAGCCCTCCGTTATGGGTTTTTGTGTTTGTGGCGTAGACATCAATCTGGTCATGGACGCGGGTAGCAGTAATGCCCCGGCGCTTGTTTAGAGCGTAGGCCGTCCATGGCCTTTTTGCGTCTATGGAGGAATGAATATGGATCGGAAGGGAAAGGAACAAGGAAATTTGGTTCGTATTGAAGACGTCCACGATTACCTCTATCGGGCCGCCTGGAAACTCCAGGGTGTGTCAGGACTATTTAAATTAGAAACAAACAATCTACAATTAGACAATGCGGAAGCATATGGCATCGGCTTTCTATTGGAACAGTTAGCTGATGATATTTTGGGTTATGCTAAAATTGTGGACGAATACACTACCCATAATCTATTGCCTCGCGGGAATGGGTGAAGAAAATGAAAAAAGATAATGATAATTATTTTGAGTGTATGCTTCAAATGTCTGGATCTGAAACAATAGAAATGGTCGAGAAAATTATACAATCTGGTGATGAGCTTGGAATAAAAATGGTAAAGACAAACGTAATTGTAGCCATGCATCGTCTCGGAATACAAATTAATAAAACAAATATACACTCGGATACCAATAATAATAACGGTCAATTCAAAAATCGCGATATTCTTATAAACAGACAAGTATTATGGGAAGAGATTGGACCTCTTATTGATGAATTAGATACTGAGTTGTGGTGGGCTTTGAGACACTCAAAAAGGTATTCTGAAGAATCATGGCTTGATGAAAATGTCAGGCTTCGCATACGATGGACAATTGATAAAATTAAAGATGCAAATAATATTATTCAGAAAATAATAAGTGTATTTGAAAGAACGCATAAAATTAGAGAAAAAGCTTCTGTCAACCGTGATAAAAAACGGATTGAACATCTTTCGATTATTTATGGAGGTATGAATAAACCAACTTCCTCGAGAAAAGATGATTGTTTCTTGTCTGACAAGTTTCTCTTGTGGAAAGAAAAGCAAGGGGAGCGCCCTGATGGTGGGCATTGAGAGCAGAACAGCAAGATCCTGAAAAGGTAAAATAAGATGGTGGATCATGAAGAGAAATTGGTAGCTGCGGAGAAAAAGATCCAGGAGTTGGAGGAGAAAATTCAAAAGCTCCTGATAGAAAACAGGAGCCTGAAGGCCAGAATGGCCGAAGTAGAAAGGCGTGTCGGGATCAACCCGGATGCCTCGTTTAACGAGCGCGTGATGGCAGAGGCGAAGAGGATCTATGCCGAGTACGGGAACCGTCCATATCAGCGTCGGAAATACACAAAGAAGAAGAAAGGCGAGGCCTGCCCGGGCAGTTGAAGTGGCCGCGAAAGTGAATTCCCAACGTGGAGGTAGCTCCGGGGAAGATCTCCCCCCAAAGGAAAGATTACGGCTGCAGGGCGCCTTTCCAGTTCCAGGATCGTCACCAGCTGCTCGTATCCGGGCATCCTCCAGTGATGTCACGGGAGACCAGCCGGAGGCCCTGGCCGTTCTGACCGGGGATCCGGCGCTGCCGGTGCCCCTGGGAGAGCCGATCGCCGGCCGGTGCGGGTGATCTTACCCGGCCGGATCTGTCCCGCAGCGACGACCTGGCCGGTGTGATCGACGGCTACAA
The DNA here is from genome assembly GCA_035363115.1 of Syntrophales bacterium. NCBI lineage: Bacteria > Pseudomonadati > Thermodesulfobacteriota > Syntrophia > Syntrophales > Syntrophales bacterium. Next base: position 153,194 of record DAOSEM010000005.1, read on the forward strand.
TAAATATCAGTGGTGTTGTAGGCAGGAGTGCGGGGAAAAAGGTGAACAAGAAACCAGAGCAAAGGAAATTTAGAGTGATCCAGGGCGACCTTCAGTCTTCGGAAGGACGCGTGATATCCCCTGCGCCAAGCGGGCCACGATTAACTTACACAACGGGGGTGGTCCCGATATTCGGGGGTGGCCATCCCATTAACCCAAAAAGGAAAGGAGAATGAGGTATGGGAATCGTAAGGTATGAAGATGTCCTGGGCTATTGTTTTGATCGTGGGCAAGTCATATGCGAGGAGTGCGCAACGGATGAACAAAAGAACAAAGCACAAGAAAGTGATTTTATAATCGAAATCCCAGATGACGAGATTTATTTCTGCGACCGGTGTAAGAAGCGGCTCTAAGTGATCACAAACTAGATCGATCAGTGCTGCGAGGGGTCCGGGTGTGTCAGCAAGTCCATACCCGGACCCACATTTTTCAGGCGGGTAAGGGGGAGTATTTGACGCTCCGGAATTTGTACCGTGGTACAAAGATTCCTTTCGGCCTTCGCCGCTTCTTGAATTGCGTGATCATCAGTTCCATCTGTCCTCCTGAGGGGTGCCCCAGGGTAAGTCTATCCGTCAGATCTGGATGATATAAGTGGCGTCCCATCCGGGAGGGTTCCTCCCCGGATGGCGTATTCATTCAGAGGACCCTTGTCGCCTTTGATGAATGCCTGAATTGCATAATCAAGGTCGGTCGGCGGCAGCACGGCTTTTTCCAAGGTCTCCACTCTCTTCGCGAGACGGGCGTTTTCCTGTTTCAGGTCTTGAATCCGTTTCTCCATGGCCGTCAGTCGCTGTTCAAGGGTTGCCATCTGATCTACCTCTTAGAGCAGTCGTTTTACTATACGAGCGCAAAGGCTGGGATGCCCTCGGCTACGAAAGCTGGCGGGAATGCGTGGTCAAGGAGTTTTCAAACAGTCAGGCGTATCTCTACCGCCAACTGGAAGCCGCCAAGACAGAAAAGGTAATTTCGCCAATTGGCGAAAAAGAAATTCCCGAGAGCCAGCTTCGCCCCCTTACCCGCCTGAAAGATGATCCCGAAAAACAGCGTGTAGCATGGACCCGCGCCGTCGAGACCGCCCCCGAGGGAAAGGTCACGGTTGCAGGGCGCCTTTCCAGGTCCAGGATCGTCACCAGCTGCTCGCGCCCGGGCATCTTCCGAAAGCGGTAAAATGGCGGTAAAAAGAAGAAACAAAAAAGAGAAGGGGGTCAGGCTTATTGCCTAACCCCCTGATTTTTCTGGTGGAGCTGAGGGGAGTCGAACCCCTGACCTCTTGAATGCCATTCAAGCGCTCTCCCAACTGAGCTACAACCCCACGTTTCCAAGAGGCGAGGACCCTAACATAGCGTTTCCGGCATTGTCAATACAATTCTCTTGACTTTGCCTACCCCCGCGGATAATCTCGCCGCCGTGCCGGAGTGGTGAAACTGGTAGACGCAGGGGACTCAAAATCCCCCTTTCCTTGTGAAAGTGTCGGTTCGATTCCGACCTCCGGCACCAAATGAAATCAAGGGGTTCCACAGTTTCAAAGAGCTGTCGAACCCTTTTTCTTTTGCCTCAATCTTGACATCTCTCCCCATTCTCTCCCCACTTTTTAACATTGAAAGATCATTTGCTGTCAGTGTCATTGCTCGTCCTATCCTCGGGAAACGCCCTGTCTACGTGGGTTGCAGCGGATATGTAAAAAAGCCAGGGAGCGACTTGTCACACACCCCCTGGCCTTCAGAATCAGCCGTGGTTAAACGATCTGCCCGCGGAACGATACTTCATCTGTGACGGCGTTGGCAACCCCTTGCACCCTGAATGCCGACAACTCCGCCTTCATGGCGCGGATCTGCAAGGCCAACAGGGAATCCATTACCCTGGGCGCGTTCATGATCAGATATTCCAGCATGGCAAACACCTGTTCACAGAATGCGAAGTCCGGTGACTTCTTCGGGTCCTCTCCTCGGGGCACCATGCCCGCCTTCTTCATCTCCAACCACAGGCGGCCCATCTCCTCCATCTTCTCGCTGTTCATCACGTCTTGGAGGGCGTAGGGCTTCCCGTACCACGTCCCGCCGAAGTTCCGGGCCTCCACCATGTCGTCGACTATCCGGCTCTTCTCCCTGGCCAACTCGGCCTTCAGTTCCCGGACCCTCCGCGCCAGTTTCCCCACTGGCATTTCATGATTCCTTTTCTGCATCATTTTGCCCTCACCTCCTTCGACATGACCAATCCTTCGTCCTGGGGGGAGAAAATTTCGGGGATATTATAATTCTCAATACGCTGTGGCTCTGAAGGGGCGTTTTGTCGTCTTGCTGTGCGTCCTCTCAGCAGCCTTTCCCCGATAGCTCGTCGCTGCTCCTCTGAAAGGAGTCGCTTCGGCTGTTTTTCCTTGGATTCCAGATAGGGCATGAAGGGGTGAAGGGGGCAACGGGTCACTCGGCAGTCTTCCTTGCCGTCTACGAAGTGCCCGCAGCAGTCGTAACACTTGGCTAGGATGGCTTCCCTTGCGGTCAGCCTGTTGCCGTCCAGGTGCTTGATCAATTCCTTTCTGCCCTGGGCGGACTTTCCATGTTCCCTGATTTCCTCTGCCGGTGACAGCTTGTCATTTCGCATCGCCGTCACCTCCTCCGTCCAGGACGTCCAGGAGGCGTTCCAACTGCTCGTCAACCTCCCGCTCCCATTCCTTGATGGCCTCGATGAACTTTTCCCACTCTTCCGGATCGATCTTCTCTTCCAGATCCGCAAGCTCTTCATCGGTGACCGGCGGGAATTTTCCGAGCACGTCTTCTAAGTCGTCCAGCTTCTTCCCTGCCGCTTGCAACGCTTGATCCTGCAACACCTCCAACCGCTCTTGACTCTGCTCGTTCATACTAAACCCCCATAGACGAAAAAAGCCATCGGATGTGCCTAGGCTCCAAAGAAGCCTCCTGGGGCGTTGCCGTATCCCAGCATCCGATGGCAATTTTGCGTTATGGCACCAACAAAAATAGTCACTGACGGGTGACCTTCCGCTTTGGTTTTTAGGCAGGTTCAGGATACCTCAGCGGGGGGAAAAGTCAAGGGGGGAGTTGTGGGGCGGGTTGAAACTGGGTGGTTTCCGACCACCTTGCCAGTCAGAAATATTTACATTAAAGCTTGACTCTGTTGAATTATTTTGGTTCCGTTTCTGTGGTTGTCAGTCATGTCATAGGGGGGAACCGTGGTAAGGGCGACAATCCGTCAGGTCCAACATTTTATCTTATATCTGCCTTCCTTTAAGCCTTCAGTCTTCCTTACGCTCAGCAACGCCAATATCCGAACCAATCTTCAGGATTACAAATGTTATTTAAACTCAGGATCTTGATTTCAGATCATTAAGAAGGGAGGGAGAATCGCATGGCTTGGTCAAATGATATGATCCAGAAAGTATGGGAAAAGGGGAGAATTGTTCCTAACAATGATCATAATGTATACAGAAAAGATGAATGTAATGCATGGATAAGGAGGCAATCTTATGGCAACCGCAATTCACAATATGGATGGGAAATTGATCATATTTCACCCGGTGGACCTGACACTTTGTCTAACCTACGTCCTCTCCAATGGCAGAATAATGTAGACAAGAGTGATGGCCGTTTGAAGTGTAATGTGACGTCATCTGGGACCGATAATGTTAATAATTGAAATCAATTAACGTCAGGTTAATACTATGAAACCAAACGTAGCTAGTCGTCTTGGAACTGACACACCACTGCCAAGAGATCTGATTACAGGGATTAAGAAAGGTGAGATCAAGATCCCGAAATTTCAACGCCAGTTTATATGGAATGAGGAGCAGGCATTGAACCTGCTGGATAGTATTGCCAGTAACTATCCGGTCGGTAGCCTTCTGTTTTGGAAGACAGTGAACAAACTGGCAGCTGAGCGAAATATCGGCGACTTTCAATTGCCGGAGACAGATGATCTGACCCCAACAGATTATGTACTAGATGGACAACAAAGGTTAACCGTTATCTACTCCTGCCTGGGAGCACCCGAAAGTGATCCTGGCTTTCAGGCCGCTTATGATTTAGAAAATGAGACATTCATAAGAAAGCCTGATCGTCATCAATCCCATATTTTTCCACTTCGCATTCTCTTTGATACAACAAAATTGCTGAATTTCCGGGCTGGGCTTGTGAGCCATCCAATGGGTGAACAACTGCAACAGCGTCTAGATCAACTAATTGACATTTTCACAAATTATCGAATTCCTGTCGTTATACTGAAGGACCTAACTGTAGAGGAGGTTTGCCCAATATTCGAAAGAATTAATAGTTCCGGTACCAGACTATCAACATATGACCTCATGGTAGCAGCTACTTGGTCTAAGGAGTTTGATCTTAATGATGAGGCAGATATAATTGCTGATAGTCTTAGACCAAAGAGTTTTGGAGATATCGAGGGAGACACGGTGCTGAAGTGCCTTGCAGCTGTTCACTTCAGGGGTATTAAACGTGATCAAGTCTTATCTCTTCGCAATCTCAAACGAAATACGATGGATGAGCTCGTTGTAACGGCCAAGGAGGCTCTCCTAAAAACTGTTGACCTTCTAACTACGGAGTTCAAAGTATATAGTTGGGATTTCTTACCGTATGAAGCATTTGCGATAATACTTACATATATATTTGCAAAGCGTAAAGGTTTAAATCAACAAAATATTGAAAGAACACGGCAATGGTTTTGGCAAAGTGCATTTTCAGAACGGTATAGAGGAGCGTCCGAACACTTTGTTTCAAAAGATCTTGAGGCCATTGATGAGTTTATAATTAATGGAGGGTTACCTGATGCGAGTTTTGGGTCAATTATTAGTGTTGAAACTCTCCCTAAAGTTGTTTTCCGCAGTAACAACTCAAGATCACGAGCATTTATTTTAATGCTTGCCCTAAACGCCCCACGCAATCTTACTAACGGTGCGTTAATAGATACAGCCGACGCATTATCTATATTTAACAAAAAAGAGTTTCACCATATTTATCCTAAAGCATTCCTATTTAGAGAAGATTCAATAGAAAATGTGAATTCGTTGGTTAATATATGCATGCTTGCTGCATCAGAAAACAAGAGAATTAGCGATCAATCTCCATTCGAATACCTTCCAAAACTTATTTATGAACATGGACAGCAAGCTTCTAATATATTTAAGTCAAATCTGTTACCCAGTCCGGAAGAGGTTGATTACTCAAAGTTGACATTTGAAGAATTCTTGCAGAAAAGGGCTTACATATTACATGAACGTATAAATAAGTTGTGTACAGGAGATGCAAGCACTTAGCAGCTGGAAATATTTTAATTTGAGAGCGATGTGTAATGCTCTTCAGCACTTCCCTGAAAGCCCGGCAGGCCCTTGGGCTGAAGGATTGTGACTTGATCGGTGAGCAAGTGCAGGACGCCAAAAGCTTCAACGAGTGGTACTGTCACCTGTTTACATATATACTTATACCCCTTCATAAAAGGGATTTCGTTGATCAACTTAATAACCCAAAGAAACTGGATGACCACACCCAATAAGTTCAACACTATCTTCCGAAAGGAGACAATTTCTTTTGACAACCGATAGTACGCCATCACATAAGGCGATCCTAAAGAAGTATGAGTCGTGTTCGGAAGAAGTGAAAAAGTATTTTATGCATCTGTTGAGTCTCGTTAAAAACCACCCTTATGAAGTGTCGCTAGCTTATCTTTTTCTTCATACTGAGAAGGCACATAATAGAATATTATACTGCGGTGTTGTTAAACTTCATAGGGCTGAATCAAATATTGCCGATATTATTATAAATAAGCAGCATCTAACAAGGAGTGGGTTTCTCGACCTATATAATAATGTCTTTGGAAAATCCCTTGATACTTCAACTCTTTCGAAGATCAAAGAAGCAGAAAAAATACGTGACAAAGTTATCCATGGTAAGAGTGTCAAGGATGCAGATATACGCCAAGCAATAATTGACGTACTCGATTATGCTGAAGCATTGAATGCCGAACTATTCGAGTTGGCTGGATTCAAACCATTTGGAGACTTGAGAGGTTTTAAAGGGAGAGGTCAGTCTCTTGACAAGAATACGACAAGGTGGCTTATGAAGGGTATTGGCTTCACTGTTGCATAATAACTGACAATATTAAGTGGGAAAGCACATGAATAACATTTATAAGTATATGCTATTTTTTTTGTTATTGTTAGTGATTATCGCGATTCCACAAATATCTTTTGCGGCAAAGGGATATGTTGTTTATTATAAATTTGGATGTAGTTATTACATAGTTGAAACAAATAATGGATATGCGATTCTTGAATGGTTTGGCGGTACAGATCCAAGCGAAGGTGATATTATTGTCGGCAACTTTGAATCCTATGGAATGAAAACATTGTATGATGTTACAAGTGATTCAGAAACAAGAGCATGGGTGGAGGATTATTGGTTATCAAAAACCAGTGTTATTGAGAAATATTTAGAGCATTGTGATTAATTAACTGAAAACGTCCTCCCTAATGCATGACATACTAATTCATATTGCTGGGCAACAAAGATTGTTGAGTATTAAGGGATATATTAATATTTGGAGTTGACCAATGGAAACAATCAAGATTAACAATGATAATGTAAAAATAATTCTCAGCAAACAGTTGTACGAAAAATCCGCCGTATTTTCTGCCATGTATAAACTAACAGGTCGATGCATAGCCCAAATAAGCCCTTTGGGCGAGTATGATGTTGAAGTAACACTTTCCCCTCAAACGGGCTCTGGCTATTCTGTTGAAGATATTAAAGGCTTAGCTGAGAGCTTTCTTAATGATATCATTGATCAACAGTTGCGGCTTGACCTTGAAAAGCAATATGGTCGGTTGCGAGAACTGATAGTAGAGCATGCATTTACTCCGATTAAAAATCTAGACCAAAGACTTAATGATATATGATGCAAAAGCCAAAGGCATATACGATATTTCCATTTTCGTTTTCAAGAACGAGTAATAATGAATATCTTCTTGTTAACGAAGTTGGTGAATTTCTATTCCTCAACGATGAAGAATTCCACGCCTTTGTGAATCAACGCTTAGATAAGAAATCTAATGTATTCCTAGATCTAAAGGGAAAGCATTTTGCAACAGATACAGATGTTGCTCCGATTGTAGATCTTCTTGCTACTAAATATAGAACAAAAAAAGCCTTTCTTCGAAATTTTACTGTTCTTCACATGGTAGTTATTACGGCAAGATGTAATCACCGTTGTCGTTATTGTCACGCGTCTAGTGAAAGTGAAGATGCCCTTGGTTGGGATATGGCGTTGGACGTTGCTAGAAAAGTCGTTGATACTATCTTTCAATCTCCATCTCCTACAATCAAGATTGAATTTCAAGGGGGAGAGCCATTATTAAATTGGAAGGCTGTTCGTGAGATAGTGTTATATTCGGAAAAATTGAATAAGAAAATGAAGAAGTCGCTCGAATTTGTCATTTGTACGAATCTTACTCTAGTAGATCGAGAGAAATTGGCCTTTATTAAAGAACACGGTATTCTCATCTCAACATCTCTTGATGGTCCAAGGGATCTGCATGACAAAAACAGAGTTCTACGAATTGGAAAAAGTAGTTATGCTCTTTTCATAGATAAACTGAACCTAACAAGAAGTGTTCTTGGCCATGAAAATGTATCAGCACTTATGACGACTTCTGTTGAAAGCCTCACAAGAATGAGGGATGTTATTGATGAGTACATACGATTAGGATTCAATGGTATGTTTCTACGAGCCTTGAACCCTTTCGGATATGCGAAGAAAGATATAACAACATATAGTTGCGACGATTTTATCAAGGCTTACAAGGAAGCACTCTCATACATCTTACAAGTTAATCAGGAAGGAACTTACTTCGAGGAATACTATACATCATTACTTTTAACCAGAATACTAACACCGTATTGCACGGGATTTATGGACTTACAATCGCCATCCGGCGCAGGGATTTGTGGAGCAATATATGACCGTAATGGAGATGTTTATCCCTCAGATGAAGGCCGAATGCTTGCCAAAATGGGAGACAGAAGATTTAAACTTGGCAACGTTATGCGTGATAGTTATTTGAAAATATTCGGTGGTGATGTTCTCAGAGAACTAACAAAAAGTTCATGTGTTGAAACCATGCCGGGTTGTGTGTCGTGTGTTTATAGAAGTTATTGCGGTGCTGATCCGGTAAGAAATTACGTAGAAAGCGGACATATTATAGGGAACAGGCCCCAAAGCTTTTTCTGCTCCAAAAATATAGCCATATTCGACTATCTATTTCAGCTACTTAGGAAAAACAATGAGAATGTGATTAATGTATTCTGGTCTTGGATTACGAAGAAACCATTACTGGATTTGAAACATGTGGAATTGCCAAGGGAAAGCTCTTAATCTACAAGAACCGATAATAGGAAAAGTAGTAATTGACCGATATCAGTTGCTATCGAGGCGTACATGTATCGTCGTAAGGGAAAAGCCTCGATTCGGTAGCAGTTTGTTCTATTCTGCCATAATTACTAGTTTGAAGAATGTGTCCGAATCAGGCATGCGATCCCCCTGTATTTATGGTATTGACGGAAGCGATCTTAGAAAACTTCAAGATGGCGATGTCGTTCTGCTGGAACCAAATGGCAGCATTAATATGCTGTACGAGATTCATGCCTACGATAATGCTCTTCTGGCTACAGAGAGATGTAACTGCCGCTGCATAATGTGCCCGCAGCCCCCAAGATCCGACAAGCCAGGTCTTCAAGAATTAAACATGAAGCTTATTAAGCTCATGGATCGAAAAAACACAAGATCATTATGTATTACCGGTGGCGAGCCCACACTACTTGACGCAGGCTTCATAAGACTTGTTGAAGAATGCAAAGAAAGACTTCCGGATACTCCACTGGCTGTACTTACTAATGGAAAAAATTTTCAGGAGTTTGAATTCACAAAAGGGGTTGTCAATGTCGGGCACCCAGATATAACATTTTGTATTGCGTTATATGCGGATGAGGACAATTTACATGATGATATTGTTGGAGTTCCTGGTAGCTTTTATCAGACGATAAAAGGTATAACAAATCTTGCTCGTTTCAATCAGAAGATAGAAATAAGAAATGTCATCAGTGCCTTGAACTACAAGAGATTAAGACAATCATCTGAATTCATCTATAGAAATTTTCCATTTTCTGTACATGTGGCCCTAATGGGTATGGAAATCACCGGGAGAGCATTGGAAAATATATCTCAAGTGTGGATTGATCCAATAGATTATATATCAGATCTCAGAGAGGCGGTCAAAGTACTCGCAAGGGCGGGGATGAATGTATCCATTTACAATCTGCCGCTGTGCCTCCTACCCAAAGAATTGTGGAGATATAGCAGGAGGTCAATATCATCTTGGAAAAACAAATACATATCAGAATGTAACTCATGCAAAGAGCGGGATAATTGTGCTGGATTTTTTGGAACATCAGGAAATTTCATAAGCAAGGGGATCCTAGCATTAACCTAATATTAAAACCTCTTGACTTTCAATGCACCTGGGTGTTTAGAGATCACCATACATATGCTTACACAGCGGGAAGGAGAGATGCCTATGAAAAAATTTCTAATGAAATTGGGAGTTATGATCGTTGGCGCCCTCGCGATTCTCGGTTTGAATTTTAAGGATGCCAACGCTTTTGTGGTTAACAATGGTCAAATATCGGAAAGTACGCCTCTCTATCTTCAGGATTCGGGGAGCATATTGAATCAATCAAACACAAACTGGCATAACTCACATTCTTCACACTGGTCACACGAATCACACCGGTCACATTATTCACATTATTCAAGTAGGTAATAAATAAGTAAATCAGCGGATTATGAAGCCTCGGAGATTATCTCTGGGGCTTTCTATTTAGTCTAAAATTATGCCATCTATCGAATGATCTCAAGTATTTTCCTTTGTAGCTCTATCTCTTCAACCCCCAACTCGTTAGCAATATGCTCAAACACCCCGCCCCGCTCCAAGACGAACCTCCGCGCCAACTCCTGATCCTCCCGGTCCTGGCGTGTCTGGGGCTCCTTTCTCAGGGCCTCCACCGTGTCAAACAGGATAACCAACCATAGGCCCACCTCGCCGTGCAGGGAAGGCTCCCGGCGGATGGTCTCCATGAGCTCGGCCCTCTGGATGGTCGGCCGCCTGGATCGGTGAAATTGACGTGAGGGGTGTTTCATTGATCTTCAAGAAAGGGCCGTGATGAAAAGTTTCAGGGCCTAGAATCAATTTTCAGGTGCCGGGACGACTCAACTACCCGTCCAGGAGGAGAAAACCATTTCTAGCGTCTAAAATGACCGTCCATGTTTCTGGTCCATGACAAAATTTTAACGAGCACCTTGGTTGATGCACCTTGACTGAAATGCCGGTTTCAGTTTCAATCGTCTCGGATCCGTTTCGCCTGGACGTACCTCCTTCATGGTCCCGGTCTCCCTTTCTGAAACGCGATTTAGAGAGCCCGGCCATGCGGGAACATGGTCCGGGCTTTCGCTTGTCTGACCGCCTCTAGGGCCCCAGGGGGATCAATACGGAGGAATATGCTCCCTGACTTTCGTGGGGGTGAGCATCATCAGGGCGCAATGGTTGGCAACGTCGCCGCTCGTTTTGCTTGCCTTGTCTATGGCCCAACAGGCCCGGTCCCACGCCCGAAGCTCCACCCAAACCGACTCTTCCAAGATACGATCCAGGCTATTCTTGATTTCGGCCTTGATGGCAGTGACTTTCGGCGTAACGAGCAAAGATATCTTCCTGCGGGCTTCATCCCGGTCTTTCTCCAAGCGCAACAGGGTATCTTCCAGGTCTTCCACGATCCGCTCGTAGCCACTGGCACGTGAAGCAATTTCCCCCTCCTTAGAAACCGCATCCACAAACATCTGTTCGCTGTCATTGTCGATGATCTCACTCACATTGAGAAGCCGGGTCTGATCCAACTTTTTCCTTTCCGCAGCATGACGCTCCTTACATGCGGAGATCTTCTCCCTGCACCGGGCCATCCGGCCCTCGATTAAATCAAGCTCACCGATGGCGCTCTGGACCTCGCCGTCGAGGCTCTTGCTCAACAGCTTCACAAGCTGTTCAATCCGCTGCTCCACTAAAGTTTCCACGTCCGTCGTTTTCGTACCCATTGAAAGCCCCTTTCTTCCTGGTGATCGCTGTTGATTATAAATTCATCTTCTGAATGTAAGCCTTGTGCGCCTCCGGATGCTTCCGAATGATCGCCTTCATGGCCTCCGTCCGGCTGCAATTCGTGGCGACAACGGTTTCCGCAACCAGGGTTATGAAATCTTTTCCACCCTGTTCCGTTCTTGACTCCTTCAGTGCGGCCAACATTCTTGCCATTGTCCTGTCTTCCTCGGTCTCGGCAGGTGTCGCCAATGCCGGGGTGGCCTTCCGAACCGTCGCGTACTGTTCGACACTGACGCCGGACTCCACAAGGGCCTTGAACCTCTTGCCGTCCTCCTCGCCGAAATGGCGCATTGCCAGCCCCATGATCCGCTGCCGTTCGGTCTTGCCCGCTTCGGTACCGGTGATCGATGTTTCCGCTACCTGCTCCGCCTTGATTGAGATTCCTCCCTTAGCGCCGCTCCCTGTGGCAAAGGCAAGGGCCGTATTGACAGCCGCTTCGATGTTGCCTGTCCGGTCGGCCAATCCCGCCTCAACGGCCTGTTTCCCGATGAACACCCGCCCGTCCGCCATGTTGTCCAGGACCGCCTGCACATCCGTCCGGCGGTTCCTGGCCACGGCATCCACGAACAGGCTGTAGTAGTGGTTCAATTGAGATTCGATCTTGTCCCTGGCCTCCTGGGAAAGGGGCTCCGCATCGTTCCCCAGGGCCTTATACCGGCCTGCGGAAATGAAGGTCCTTTTCAGGCCCATTTGCCGGTCACTCTCCGACCAGTCGTAATGGACCATCAGGACCCCGATGCTTCCCACCTGGGCCGTGTTCTCGACGATGACCGTCCGGGCCGCGCTGCCGATCCAGTAGGCCGCGCTGGCCATTATGCCGTTTCCGAACGCCACAACCGGCTTGACGGCATCGGCATTCCGGACCGCCTCTTCCAGGGATTCAACGCTGCTCACTGTTCCCCCGGGGGAGTCGATGGACAGGACAATGGCCTTCACTTCCGCGTCGGCCTGGGCGGTCTTCAGGGAATGGATGATTCCCGCAGCCGATGCGCCCCCGTAGATCATGGACATGAAGGACGCCCGTTTCGTGATCGTGCCGTTGACGGGGATTACTGCTGCCCCGTTCAACATCGTGTAAGGCTTCTCGTCGGCACCCGGCCCGGAAGTTACGTATCGGGCCGCCTCGGCGGGCAGATCCTTGCGGTCCCGGATATCCAGGTAACTTCGGACGAGCATGTCCAGGCTGTCCGGAAGGATTCCCCAAATCTGACCATTGCTGAAATCGGTGGCTTCCATGTTATCCCTGCACTCCTTCGTTGAGGGTGATCAACTCCGCCCAGAGGTCGACGCACGGCGCCGCATTCCGCCAAGAGAATCTGATAGGAGGGCACAGCCCCATCAGGTCCACCCGGAGCAAGGCCAACTGCTTTTCGTCGTCCTCGGTGAGAAACGGCTTCATCCGGATCCGTTTCACTTCCTCCAAAATCTCCCGCGTTCGGATGACAGGGTCCCTGATAAGCTCTGCAATGTCGCTGTTGATCATGGTCGTGTTACCTCCTCACCGGTTAAGATCGAACCGGATGTGCTCGCCGTTCCGAAGCCTCCGGAGGTAGCGGTCATATGCCCCCGGATCAGATTTCATCGCAGCCAAGACAGATTCGCTCTTGCCCATGCCTCGGCTGAAATTATCGGCCACGATCTTTTCAAACGCCCGCTCACTCTTCAGTCCCACGGCATCGAAGAGATCCGCCGTGCGATCCGGACCGCCCGCTTTCACACGCTCAGCGAATTCCAAGTAAAGAAGGGGATTTCGTTCCTTGGCCCGCCTCATTGCCTCAATGCGATCGCATCCCTCCTGGGCCGCAATCAACAGGACCGCCGATTCGAAAGTTGCTGCGTTTTCCATCTTGCACCTCCGTTTAGTTTCCTTTGGGGGGCACCCGGCCGGCGGGGGCTTCAACCGACCGGGCAGCCCGGAAAGGATCAGTTAGAATTACGGGTGAGAGAATACAGGGGAGGGCCGGGAGTTGTCGAATCAGTGAGTCCCACAGGGGCACATACAGACACAGATAATCTTAGCCCATGCCAATCTCTTCTCGAAAACGGGAGACCTGGCGCTGTCTGAATGTCTCAACACTCTCGGGTGTAATCCTAATGTCTGATTTGACGCGGAATCCTTCGAGCTCGCCATTTTCGAGAAGTCGATAAACACTGCGCCTGCTGCAAGCCAGGATTTCAGCAACTTCATCTATTCGAAGATTCCGTTTCATCGCTTCATTCCCCTCCCTGTCCGCTTACTACTGCTGGCCTTCTTCTCCCTGGTGCTTGATACCTGCGGCGTCCATCGGCCTGTCCTACTGAACCGATCCAGCAAGTGATAAACCTCGTACCGCAAGACGGATGACATTTCCCGCCGGTCCAAACCGAAGAGCAACGGCGGCAACTTGTTGGACCACGCCAGGAGGGCCGTCTTCAATTCGATGTTCCTGGAACTCCACTCGGATTGAACCTCGTCCCGGCTGATCAAAGCTCCTGTCTCCCGGGCCAAAGCCACTTCAGCCGAAGCCGCCTTGGCGAGACGAAAGCGGAGATCCGCAGCAGCCTTTTGCTCACCCAGGCTGCCCGGCTCTTCCACCTTCCGGCCATACTTCTCGAGGAACCGATCAAGTTCCGACCGTTCAAAGGCTCCATCCGGAAGCTGCCTGAGGTGTCCCTTTTTGATATGGTATGAAAGCATGCGCCGGGAACTGCCGACATAGAGGGCAGCCGCCTGCATTCCATCGATCCGCTCCGGCGGTTTCTCCGCTTCACCGTCGACCGGCGAGGGGCTTAATTCCCTTTCCAAGCGTTCCATGAGCTTCATTTCTGAGGGCTTCAGCGGCTTGCCTGCGCGAATCATCTCAATCAGATTTTGATAGGCTCGCACCCGGGCCAACTTTCCGGCTTTCATGAGGCGATCAATCGTTTTCTCGTCCATCTGATGCTCCGATGAAAAAATTTAAGTTACATTGAATTTTCAACTTTGAACGCAGACGACCTTCGGGCTCCCCTGACCCCTGCTTAAGGCCCCCCTTCGAAAGGACCCATTGAAAATGATGCATAACACCATGTTTTCATTCATATATTGTCAGGCTTCCCGCTTCACATCAGAAAACTGTGTCAGCTTCTTGTTGAACATCAGGGAGACTTTGCCCGTCGGCCCCTGTCTGTTTTTCGCAATTGTCAGGTTGACGGTCTCTTCGCTTTCGTTTGCCGAGAGGAATACAATCACATCTGCGTCCTGTTCGATGGCACCTGATTCTCTCAGATCCGCCAATGTAGGGCGTTTGTCTTTCCGGGACTCGACTGCCCGGTTAAGCTGTGCGGCAGAAACCACAGGCACGTCCAATTCCTTGGCCAGCACTTTCAGGGATCGTGATACCTCTGCAACCTCCGCTTCCCGGGTGGCCCATCGTTGAGACGGCCGGACAAGCTGCAAGTAATCGACAGTAACCAGGGCAAGACCACTTTCCGCCTTGATGCGACGTGCACGTGCCATGAGGCGATCAATGGGCAACCCGGCTGTGTCGTCGATGGTTATGGGCAGCTTGGCCAGGGCGTCGGTCGCATGAGCAATCCGGGGCCATTCGGTTTCCTTCAGGTAGCCCCTGGAAAGCCGGTATCCGTCAATCTTTGCCTCGGCAGACAAAAAGCGGAGAGAGACTTCATCTTTTGGCATTTCCAGGCTGTTGATGAGGACGGGACCGCCTGTACCCGCAACAGTCCGGGCTATTCCACCAAGCAGGGCGGACTTGCCCGTTCCGGGACGTCCGGCGAAGCTGTAGGAACACCCTCGCTTCAATCCACCTGTGAGAGTGTCCAGGCTGACGAGCCCTGTTGACAGGCCGGGCAGGGCATCTCCGTGCTGATGACGTTCTTCGATATCCCTGAAGGTCTTCTTTATGAGGGTCCGGATATCCATGCCCGTGGATCCGGCCCCTGCTGATGAAGCGGCTAAGATTTCTTTCTGTGAGAAGGCAATCAGAGCATCTAGGCCGTCACCGTTCAGGTCATGTGCACGGGCTATGATCCTGCGGGCAGCCTCAACAAGTTTTCGCGTGGCCGCCTTCTCGTGGACGATGCGGGCATAGTGGGCCACATTCGCCGCCGATGGCGACGAATCCATGAGTTCGGCCAGATATGCGGGTCCTCCTACTCCCTCGATATGCCCCCTGTTCCGAAGTTCATCCGCCAGGAGAATCAGATCCGGCGGTTGCCCCCGGTCCTGCAGGGCAATGACAGCGGCCAGAATCCGCCTGTGTGCCTCCGCATCGAAGTCACCGGGCGTCACAACATCCAGGACAGCAGGTAGAGCATTCCGGTCCAGGAGTATGGCGCCGATCACGGCACGCTCGGCTTCAAGTGAACGAATCTCCGGATGCTCAGGCATCGGTCACCTCCGCACACAAGATGCACACGGAACCTTGCATGTCGGACGAAAGCACAGTCCGTTTGCATGCCGGGCAGGTGACGGAATGAACTGTGTTGCTGTTGTCTGTTCGTTGTTCGCTCTGACCGGGAATCTCGTCTTCCCACCTCCGGCCGTTGAGCCATGTTGCAGGCATTGGCCATTCCGGGCAGAACTGGCCTGTGTTCCGGAGGTGCTCTTTATGGGCAATCTGGCTTTGAAGAGCATCCATAATGGTTTGCACCGTCACTTTTCCCTTCTTCATGAGCTTATTCCAAGCATCGAGGGCTCGTTTTCTTCCCTGCCTGTTGGGGTAGTGTCTGTAAAAGTCCTCGAACGAATTGTCCGGTTGTCCGGACAATGTTGTTTTATGGATAGGAAAGGAAAGGAGAGGGGCATTGCATTTAGCATGCTCGGTGCAATGCTCGGTTATGCTACGAGCATCGACACGTTCCCAACGGGCTTGGGCAGCCCTTCTTGCCTTTTCCGTCCGGGCTACAGCACCGGCAGCCCAATGGTTGTGCTCTTCCCAATCATGAATCTTGAAACCCTTCTCCGTTCGTTCGATGAAGCAAAGGTCCAGGAGGGCTGTAACCAAAGCAGAAGGATCTCCGTTCCATCCGGAGATGATTTCCAGGTCTTCCGGACTGCAACAGGAGAAATCCCCCGATGGTCTGTGACGGGCCGCATAGGTCCAGATTTTTAAAAGCCCCACGACTCCATCCGATCCCAACAAACGGGTAAGTTTAACCGTCTTAATGTTCTCGAAAAATGCCGTGGAGAGCCGGAAATCCGTGTTCATGATGAATGGCCCCTACAATCGGACCCCCGTTCTTTCACAGCCTGTTCCATCCATCTCGCAATCTCCCGGAGGCGGGCTTCCTCCTGATCATTGTCGGCATTGATGCGAAACTCTGCTAGCCGAAGGGTTTCAGGGTCTAGGACGATCAACAGGGAAGGTGAATTCATGGCCGATCAACCTCCGACCGCCTGGGACCGGTTTTCAAGCCACCTGATAAAGCTGTCGACGGGGTAACAAATTTTCCGTCCACAACGCACCCGCCCCTCGGGGCCTCTTCCGGCGCTGTCGAGGTTCGCCAAATATTTCTGGTTGATGATCCCGCCTGTGAATTTTTCAACTTCGGTGCGGCTGACCCAAGCGGACGGCCAAGTTCTCTTCAACGACTGAAAGGACGGTGTTTCCATGAAATGCCTCCAAAAGGTTTTTTGTTTGCTCTTTTGGTGGCAAATTAATCGATGATTTAATATCAGGTAAGTAAAGAGAAGGGCGGGATGCTTATTTTATACGTGTGAAATAAGGGTAGTGTTGTTATTTGTTACGTATGAAATAAGGTGGTGGTTCTTATTTCATACACGACAGAGCTTACCACCAAATGGCCTTACCGCTTAGAATATTATTCATTTTCTGTTTTGCCTTTCGATAATCTGATGTTAAAGAAACGCGTTTGAGCTCATCATATTGACATTTCTTATCCTTGCTATTTGAGCAGTTACCACGACAATTTGGTTCAAGTTCTCTGCATATTTGCTTGTAGGTTAAACCTTGCTTCTTAAGGTCATATACTGCCAGATACCTTTTTAATTCGTCCTTGCGAAAACGATTACTTAAGAATTCTTTTTTAATAATGGATGAAAAATTACTTTTGTATTTTTCTATACTATAATGTTCATATGGTCTAATCAGTAATAATATGTCGCCATGTCCATCTTCTATATAATGAGTGAAGTATTCTATAAATCCTTTAATCGTTGGATTTTCTGTTGCGTTGATGTATCTGCGTTCTGCGTCTTGAAGATCATATTGAACAATCTTCTTGTAATAATCAACAGGCTTTGTTCTTACAGGCCATCGCCGAATAATCCCGTGTTGTCCTGCATTTTCGAGTTCTTTTCCGTTAATTTTTGTGTATTTCTTCCAGTAATCATCAAAGTCAATTTTAAATACGTCACCATGTTTGAAATATAATGTAATAAGAGGATTTTCCTCTATGCATTGATCTGATTTAATTGGTCTACAAATCTCAGGTAATCGATTTGAGAAATTTATATCACCTATCCCTGAAAACCGAGCCAAGATACGGCGAGCCTGGGGATCTTTTTCTTCCGGGAATTGGGATCTGACCCATTGGCATAGTTCCAAATAACCGTCTATCCGCATGATGTATTCCCACTTTAAGCGAGCAATTTCTTTGGGATCTATCATTGTCTGTCTGCCCCATGCATATGATATGACTCTTGGAAAGTGACGGCGGCCAGGGGCGCCGCCGTTCGGCCCAGGTGATCAGCCCGGGCCTATCCCCTTTTACAGAAACACCCTGTAGCTGACATTCAGCGCCTTACCGAGACGCTTAGCCATTTCCTTCCCAATGGGACGCTTGCCGTTTTCCATCTCGCTGATATGCCGCTGAGGAATGCCGGTCTGTTCGGCAAGCTGGATCTGCGTCATGCCTTCCCGGTACCTCGCCCCGGCCAGTGCCTTTCCGATCAACTGCTTTTCGGAGTCGTTGGGGAATGCATCCCGCCACGGAACGGAATCCGATGCATCCACAAATCCAAGCGGTTTCATGGCCTCAATGGCTTTTTTCAGGTTCCCGGCGGGACCGATGAACCGCAATTCGATTTTTTCAATAGGGTGCTTTTTCGTGTGTGCCAGCATAAATCACCTCCACAAGCTTGACTTCCTTGTCTCTGACCTCCCATTTCGCCACATACGTGGGTTTCCCCTTCTTCAGGTGGCAGTGATGGCGGCTGCTTTCCAGCCGTCCATAGTTCGGCCAATTTCCCCGGACCGGACCTTGTATCTCGATTTCACGCATCAGGGTGATCAAGATTTCCCTGACTCTTTGGGGCAGGTGGTCAATCTGTTTTCTTGCCTGCCGTGACAGCTTCACCGTCCATGTCATGGTTCACCAATATACTAATCTTTGGTATAATGCAATCCCGTCTATTTGGGGAAGTCCACTATCTGCCCGGCCTGATCCTCTTTCTTCTGTGCCGCGCTATCAATGGCCCTTTCAAGGTTTGTTGTTGCATTGAATAGGGTACCCTTCGCAAGGTGCGCGTATCGTTCCGTCATTTGAATGACAGAATGGCCCATGAGTGACTTTAAAACGTAAAGGTCAGTCCCTGCCTCAACATGCCAGCTTGCGAAGGTGTGCCTCAGGGTATGGGCAACAACCTTCTGTCTCGGATCCGTGATGCCTTCATTGAAACCCAATTCCTCCACGACCTCGAAAAATGCTTTGGGCATCTCATTCAGTCGGTCCCCGTTCCTCTTGGAGAATACATAGTCGGCCGGACCTCCTCGATCTCTGGCCTTGAACATGGCCTTTACCTTGTCGGTCATGAAAGCGGCACGACCTTCAACACCCTTGGGGTCCATGACGGTGATGATGCCCCGATCAAGGTCAATGTGCCCCCATTTCAGAGCAGCCATTTCCCCCACGCGCAAACCGGTGTGTAGGCTCAACAACGCCATGTCATGAGCTATGTGTGATCTAGTCTGCAACGCATTCAGGAGGGCTTCAGCTTCGTTGTGGTTCAGAAAGCGAATCCTCCTGTTGTCGATCTTGGGAATCTTGACGCTCTTTGTGGGGGAGTCGCCGGAAACGATCCCGTCCCGCCTTGCCATGTTCCAAGTCTGGCGCACGGTAGCTAAGACGTATTGCAGTGTGCGAGGGGATTTCCCGCCATCGAGGATCTTCTTTTTCATCTTCTCGATGGCGAAGGGCTTGATGTCCTTCATTGGGATCTTCCCTATGACGGGCTTGATCCAGTTCTTGAAATGCTCTGCCTCCTTCCGGGTCGTGCCTTTCTTCTTTCCAACCTTGGATATGGGAGAATAGACGTTTTCAAAGTATTGCCCGAAGGTGGTGTTTTCCTTTTCGGCCTGCTCCTGTGCTGTCTTTTCTTCTTCCCGACGCTTCTTCTCAATCTCCCGCTTTTCTGAAATGCGGGTGGGAGCCTCCTTCTTGCCGTGCTTGGCTGCGCCTTTCAGCCGTTCCAGGACAAGCGCCGCCTTTTCCTCTGTCCAGTACTGATTATCCTCGGGGTCCCGTTCGCTCGTCCATCCGATCCCCTCTTCAACACGCTTCCCGTCCCTCTGATACCGGATTGCCAGATAGCGGTCTTTCTTGACGCCATGCTTCCTCGTTGGATGTTCGTAATAACGGACACCCTTGAACTTTGAGCCAATCCACTTCGCAGTCATTGCACCCCCCAGAGACTTACTGTATAAGGACAGCGAACGGGGATGGGGTGGAGACAAAATTCAATCTTTGGCTTCGGATGCTCTTTGAAATCCCCCGCCATTCTCTCCCCATTTTTAAAATCCATTTTGTCCGCAGATGTTGAAATCCCCCGACTTTCTCTCCCCATTCTCTCCCCACTTTGGGGCTGAAATGGTGTTTTTTTAAAGGTGGTCATGTGAAACTAAATATGCCACAAAAATCTGTGATGTCAAGTAGTTTGTATGGTAAAGGGCAACTAAAGGAAATGACGAAAAAGGGACTCAAAATCCCCCTTCCCTCGCGGAAGTGTCGGTTCGATTCCGACCTCCGGCACCAGAATGAAAACAAGGGCTTGAATGGTTAAGAAAATCCATTGAGCCCTTTTTTTATTGATGAGGATCATCTTGCCTCTCGCATGATAGCCTGTATTTATTGCCGAATTCGATTTCCCGATTCAGATTTATTCTATCGATTGCCGAAACAATGCCGTTTCTGATATTAATAGAGGGCTGCACCAGGGAACAGAGAACAAGACTCTCTTACATAAAGGGTCTTGAAACTCAAATGAATGGAAAGATATCAGACGGAGATACGGATAACCCGGATCATGCTTTTCATCCAATCTTGATGTGGCTTCGAAAAAAGATACCGGACGGATTCCAGGAAAATGAACATGCAAGTCGCCTGATTGTATCAATCGGTCGACGATGATGCATGGTAAAGGAAAAACCATACCGTGACGAACGTACGTCGCATATTGGTGCAATTGATCAAGATATGCGTGCTTCTGGGCATCATCTGGCTGGCCTTTGAGCTTTATGATCATTTTAGACCTGCAAACGGCTATAACCTGGAGGCACAAGGGCATTATTATACTTTCCATTTTCCCGATTCAATCCGAAGGGAAATTGGGAGAATCGGCAATGAGGAAGTCAAAGAAAATTTTCGCTGTTTTTCTGAAAGAAACTCCATTCTGACGGTTGTTTTGAAAAATCGGGATGATAGGGACATCAGTAAGATTTACATAGAAGTTCCTTTTAAAGGTCATTCCCAGATCGTCAAGAATGAGAAAGAGGTTTCTTCGTCGGATTTCAACGGACGTATTCTTGTCGGTCCAATGCAGGCGGGAGCCGAAACGAGAGTCATCGTCTGGACGGAGTCCTGGAAAGATGCGCCCAAGGGAAGGTATGACAAGAGGTACAGAGTTACTCATCCGGATGGGGTTTTCTATATTGATTTTCCGATCGAGGTAAGAGGGTTCCTTGCAACAATCATTGATTACGGCATCGCGAATATGTTCATCCTGACGTCCGTATTTCTTCTCATTTTGACCTCATTCACCATTATCATCATGCTGATTATGAGAAGAGACTGAAATGGAACGGGCTGTTCGACGGGAGAGGCCGGAGATAGAAACGGCCGGGACAGATGGTGTAAGATCATAAATAGAGGATCGGGGAAAAGGGATGCGAAAAACTTGGATGAAGGTCGGTGTAATGGTCGTTTCAACGCTTTTCTTCATGATATGGGTCCTGGAGATGGATGCCTGGGCCCGGGCCGGCGGCGGCCGGTCCATGGGCAGTCGCGGATCCCGCTCCTACAGCTCGCCAAGCCGGACATCCACGTCCCCGCAGGCGACGCAGCCAGCCAGCCGGGCGTACACAACCCCCCAGACGACGCAGCAGGCGAGCCCCATGCCGAATCCTGCCGCGCAGCCACGCCCCAGCTTCTGGCGAACCTTCGGTGCGGGAGCCCTCGGCGGCATTCTGGGCGGCATGCTCTTCAGCAGCTTCGGCCACGGAGCGGGCGGAATGGCCCGGGGCATAGGCGGAAGCGGCATCGGGCTGTTCGATATCCTGTTGATTGGAGCGCTTCTCTACGGGATCTATTGGTTCATCAAGCGAAGGAAACAGAGGGAAGCGACGGCGGCCGCCTATTCTTCCACCAGTGCTTCGACCTGGCAGGAGCCGCCCCTTTCCTTTGAGACGGTCGCCAAGACGGGAGTGGTGGCCGCGGATGACCTCGCGGCCGGCCTGGCTCATATCCGCAGCATGGATCCCTCCTTCGACGAGAAGCGTTTCAACGAATTCTGCACGGACCATTTCTTCCGCGTCCAGGGGGCCTGGGCGAACCGGGACATGACGGGCATCCGTGCACTCCTGACGGACGGGATGTACGGCCTCATGCAGGCGGATGCCGAGAAGCTCCGGGCGGAGAAGAAGCTCAACCGGCTCGACAATATCGCGGTGAGGTCCGTGGAGATCACCGAGGCCTGGCAGGAGCAGGGGCAGGATTTCGTGACGGTGCGGTTCCTGGCCAATCTCCTGGACTATACGACCAGCGAGTCCGGAGATCTGATCTCCGGCAGCAAAACGGAGCCAGTCAAATTTGAGGAGTTCTGGACATACACGCGGCCCGTGGGCGGCGGTTCCTGGCAGCTTTCGGGCATCAACCAGGCGGATTAGGCGTCCTGTTGCCGGCGGAATTGCCGGTTGCGGAGGGGTTGTCGAACGAAGACGGATCGATGCGGCACTGGCAAACGGGGGTGTT
Source organism: Syntrophales bacterium (assembly GCA_035363115.1). NCBI lineage: Bacteria > Pseudomonadati > Thermodesulfobacteriota > Syntrophia > Syntrophales > Syntrophales bacterium. The sequence goes on from DAOSEM010000005.1 coordinate 175,638, forward strand.
CCCGAGAGGGGCACCCCCGCTGTCGTTGCGGACGTTCCGGGCTGCCCGCCCCGTCTTCCGCCCGCGAGTCTTCTATCCCGCGCCGGCATCGCACAGGGGTCCGTATACCCTCATTTCTGGCATTTTGCGCAGAACCAGGTCCCCCTGCCGCCCAATGCGATTCGCTCGATGCCGGACCCGCAGCGGGGACAAGGCATCCCTTCCCGGCCATACACGCAAAGGTGATGCTGGAATTCCCCGGCGTCTCCGTGAAGGTCGCGCCAATCCGACACGGATGTGCCGCGGCAGCGGACCGCCAGATTCAGAATCCGCCTTGTTTCGCGGCCGATGGTCTCCCATTCTTTCCGTGTCACCTCCGATGCCGGCCTCCTCGGGTCCACTGCCGCAGAATGGAGAATCTCGCAGGCGTAGATGTTTCCCATACCCGGAAACACCGCCTGATCGAGGAGGAACACCTTTGTTGCCAGGCGCCTTTTCCGGGCGGCCTGCTGAAAGGCGGATGGATCCGGGTTCTTCAGGAGATCCGGCCCGGATGGGCGGTGACGGTCCGGCTGCTCCAGGGTCAGCGTGGCGAACCGCCGCGGATCGACCCCGATGACTTCGCAGTCTTCCAGGACCAGCCGGAACCTTGTATGGGCGGGCAACTCCGCACCCTCCGCCATGTCATTCCGGAAAAGACGGCCCGTCATCCGGAGATGGAGCCGCAGGACGGATCCATCGTCAAGGGCGATCTCCAGGAATTTTCCCTGTCGACAAACGTTGTCAATCTTCCGTCCCTCCAGATTCGGGGCGGGTCCAAGTTTCGCATCGTGAATGGCGAGGACCCGGAGCCTCTTTCCCCTGATTTCTCGAAGCAGCTGGCGGCGCAGCGTCTCCACTTCCGGCAGTTCGGGCATGATCAGACTCCCTGCGAATTCAAGGGCATGTAAAGCCGGGAGGAACCTCCGGTCAAGCGAAAAGAAAAAGTAAGACAAAGGCGCCTTTTTTATTGACAAGACGTCGCCCTTGGCCTTATGAGACGCAATAGAAAACGCCCATGATAACGGGGTTTTCCGGGGTTGAATGGAACGACGGCCGGAGCGGAATTTCCGGTCGAGGAACGCAAAAAAATGAAGGCTCGGCAAGCCGGAGGCGTCGGACGATGGAAATCGAGTCCCTTTTCAGCGAAGAAATGGAGCCCCCAGGCCTGCTCAACGGCCTGACAGGTTTGGAGAAAGCCGCCCATGACCTGATTGTTCCCCACGATCCGGCCGTTTCACCGCCTCCCCCCATCCCGGTCCGTCCCGACCGGCATCCTTCCCGTTTTACAGACAGCCGCCGCTCCCAGGCCTTCCGAAAGCGCTTCTATTCGGGCGTTTCCCGGGAAGAATGGCAGGACTGGCGCTGGCAGCTGAAAAACCGAATCAGCGATTACGAGACCCTGGGGCTGATGATCTGGCTTTCCGAGGAAGAGCGGAGCGCCATGACCTACGCGGCGGGACCCCGTCCGGTGGCCATCACCCCTTACTATGCCAGCCTGCTGGATGCGATGGATGTTTCGCATCCCTTGCGCCGCTCGATGATTCCCGTGATGCAGGAGTGTTTCCGGGTGGACGGGGAAAAGGAAGATCCCCTGGATGAGGAAAAGGACAGCCCGGTGCCCGGCCTGGTTCATCGATATCCGGATCGCGTCCTCTTTCTCGTGACGGGGACCTGTGCGGCCTACTGCCGGTATTGCACGCGGTCCCGCATAATCGGGCGGTCCGGTGCCGAGAGCAGCCTGAGAATGCACTGGGAGAAGGCGATCGATTACATCGCATCACACCCCGCCATCCGGGACGTCCTGCTGTCAGGCGGCGATCCCCTGACGCTCCACGACCGGAAGATTGAGTGGCTTCTTTCCAGGCTCAGCAGGATTCCGCACGTGGAAATGCTCCGGATCGGCACGAAAGTCCCCGTTACCCTCCCGCAACGGATCACGCCGGAACTGGTAAAGATCCTCAAAAGGTATCACCCGCTCTGGCTCAGCATCCACGTCACCCACCCCGACGAGCTGACGCCGGAGATGCGCCAGGCCTGCATGCGCCTGGCCGACGGGGGGATTCCCCTGGGCAGCCAGACGGTGCTCCTGGCGGGTGTCAACGATTCCGTGGAGGTGATGCGGCGGCTCTTCCAGGGCCTGCTCAAGATCCGCGTCAGGCCCTACTACCTGTACCAGTGCGATCCCATCCCGGGATCGGCCCACTTCCGGACGCCGGTCATCCGGGGCATCGAAATCATCGAGGGCCTGCGGGGCCACACAACCGGATACGCCGTTCCGACCTTCGTCATCGATGCCCCCGGCGGGGGCGGCAAGATCCCCCTCCTGCCGGAATACGTGGTCGGCCGCGACGGTCCGGATCTTCTCATCCGTAACTATGAAGGGAAGGTCTTCCGTTACCCGGACGGCGGTCCCGTCCATCATGAAGTCCATTAAGGCCGCAGCCCGTGACGCATCGTGAAACAGGACTGACCGTCGGCCTTGTCTACGACCTCCGCGACGACTACCTGGCGGAGGGCTATTCCGAAGAGGAAACGGCGGAATTCGACCGGGCGGAGACGATCGACGCCATCGAGGCGACGCTCCGTTCCCTGTCGTACCGGACGGATCGGATCGGCCACGCGCGCTCCCTCGTCGGACGGCTCGCCGCGGGAGCGCGGTGGGATCTCGTTTTCAACATCGCCGAGGGCCTTCGGGGCTATGGCCGGGAGAGCCTTGTGCCGGCCCTGCTGGAGGCTTACGGCATTCCATATGTCTTTTCCGATCCCCTCGTTCTCTCCCTGACCCTCCACAAGGGCATGTGCAAGCGAGTCGTCCGCGACCTCGCCATCCCGACGCCGGATTTCGCCGTCGTGGAGAAGGAAGCGGACATCGCCGCCGTCGGCCTCCCCTTTCCGCTCTTCGTCAAGCCGGTGGCGGAAGGGACGGGCAAGGGCATCACGGGGGAGTCCGTGATTCATTCCCCCGGTGCGCTGGAGAGGATCTGCCGCCGCCTGCTCGGTGCCTACGGCCAGCCCGTCCTCGTGGAACGGTTCCTCCCGGGGCGCGAATTCACCGTGGGCGTTGTCGGCACCGGGGAGGAGGCGGAGACCGTCGGGGTCATGGAGGTTCTTCTCCTGGCAGAAGCGGAAAAGGAGGTCTACTCCTACATCAACAAGGAATACTGCGAGCGCCTGGTTCGTTACCGCCTGGCCGACGACGGCGAGGCCCGGCGGGCCGCGGCGGTGGCCCTGGCTGCGTGGCGCGGGCTGGGCTGCCGCGACGGGGGGCGGGTGGACATCCGTTCGGACGAGCGGGGAGAGCCGCACTTCATGGAGGTGAATCCGCTGGCGGGCCTCCACCCGGAGCACTCGGACCTCCCGATTCTCTGCACCCTCGGCGGGATTTCCTACCGGGACCTCCTCGGTCGGATCATGGACTCGGCCCTGCGGCGCACCGCGGCGGGAAACGGCGGACCCGGACCATGACCGTGGCCGTGCTGCATGGGTCTGTTTCCGACGGTTCCGGAATGGACGAGCAGGATGTGCTGGTGGAGGTGGAGACCGTCTGCCGGGCCCTCGCGTCACTCGGGCATCGGCCCGTCCCCGTTCCCCTCTCGATGGACCTCGAAGCGGCCCTGGAAGCGCTCCGCCGTCTCCGGCCCCGCTTCGCCTTCAACCTCGTCGAGTCGGTGGCGGGGAAGGGCTGTCTCATCGCGCTCGGCCCGCTGGTCCTGGACGTGCTGGGCATCCCGTTCACCGGGGCCTCCGCCGACGCGACCTACCTGACGTCGAACAAGCTCCTGGCCAAGCGGATCATGCTCCTCGAGGGGATCGACACGCCGTCCTGGTTTCCGATGGAAGGCGGCCTTTCCGGTCCCATCGAACCGGGCCGATACATCGTCAAGTCCGTCTGGGAGCACGCATCCATCGGAATCGACGAAGGCTCGGTTCTGTTCGCGGACGGGGATGCGGGGCTTCGGGAGGCTCTCCGACTTCGCCGGGACGCAACCGGCGGGGCCTGCTTTGCCGAGGTTTACATCGAAGGACGCGAATTCAATCTCTCCCTGCTGGCGGACGGAAAAGGACCCCGGGTCCTTCCCCCGGCGGAGATCCTCTTCGACGCCTTTCCCCCCGGCAAGCTGCGCCTGGTGGACTACCGGGCCAAGTGGGACGCCGATTCCTTCGAGTACCGGCAGACCCCGAGACGTTTCCACTTTCCGGGAGAGGACGCGGACCTCCTGTCCTCCCTGGAGAGAATAGCCCTTCGGTGCTGGGATGTTTTCCGGTTGCACGGGTACGGGCGGGTGGATTTCCGGGTGGATGAAGACGGCCGACCCTGGGTGCTGGAGGTGAACACGAATCCCTGCCTGTCGCCGGACGCGGGATTCCTCGCGTCGGCCGCTGAGGCGGGGTTCGGTCTTACCGAGGTGGTGTCCCGGATCTGTGCGGATCTTCCGTAGCCTTCGGGCAGTCGCCGATCCTCCGTCCCTCGATCCGCTGGGTTACGGAAAGTGTTTTCCCTTTCTTCCCGAGGATCTTCCCCTTCATTACGCCCGTCAGCGTCTCTCCGCGGAAGAGAACCCGTCCCTTTCCCGTCATCGATCCCGTGTCCATCTCGCACCGTACGCTCCACGTGAGGGCGTCGCCCTCCAGGCTCGACCGGAGGAGGCGGCACTGCCGGTCCCGCTCGGGCTCACGGGGAATGGGATCCTTTCCGGTCAGGCAACGCCGGTAGACGTGGGGACGGGACAGGCCGGGGGCGAGCCCCTGGATTTCCATGGTGGCGGTCATTTCCCAGAGGCCGGACGGGAAGGCCGCCTCGGCCGACGCGGGGGAAGTGCAAAAAAAAGGCAGAAGAGCCGTCATGACGAAGATCATCCGGATCATGGCGATCCTTCCGCCTGTGTGGCCTATCGCTGCGAATCCCCGCCGCGGCTGAGCCACAGCAGGTAGTGCTCGGCGTCCTTGTTCTTGAACGTGACGGCCATTTTCATGTCCTCGAGGGCCTGCTCGTGCCTGCCGATCTTTTCATTGCACAGGCCCCGGTAGACGTAGCTTCCCGCTTCCTCGGCATAGCCGGGGTCGATGTCGAGGGCCTGGTCGAAATCCCGGACGGCGACATCATACTGCTCGAGCTTGTAGGCGGCGAAACCCCGGTTGTGGAAGGCCCGGCCGTTGCCCGGGTCGATCTTGACGGCCTGGGTGAAGGCTTCGATGGCGCCGGTGAAGTCGTCCTTCATCAGGGCGGAAAGACCCCGGAGTCTCCACTCCTCGCCCGGTGAGTCCGTCTCCTTGGATTTGCTCCGGACAGGGGCCGCACTGGCGGCGGGCTGTGCGGGGGCTTTCTCTTTCTTTGCTCCACGACCGAACGATAGCTTCAACGCTGCCATATCCTTCCTCCTTCGATCAAAGGTACCTGTCAGGGACCATGATATGCTTCCGGGTGCTGCTCCAGCCTTTCGGGATCTGTCTTACTTTGTATTGGAGCACATGTGCGGCCCGGATTTCGAGAACCGAACTCCCGACCGGGCGAAATGCCGATATCCATCTCGTGTCGCTCGCTCTTTTCATAACCCGTTCCCCATGGATATTCAAGCAGATTGTGCAGTTACACGGCAAAGGGGGCGCGGCGTTTGACAAGATCACTTCCGCTTACTAACTTCTCGCGTATACAATGCAGGTCGATGCATCGGTAAGCTCCAGTCGGACAAAAACGCATTTCAAGCCGGCCCAAGGAAAGAAGCCATGAATAAAAGCAAGGAAGGGATATCACGCCGGAGCTTTTTCAAAGCGGGGGCGGGACTCGCCGCTACAGCGGGAATTGCGGTTCCACGGGCGGCGGAGGCCCGGAGCAGGGAAGGGCGGCTGGCAACCCTGATCGACCTGAACCTCTGTGACGGATGTCCGGATCGTGCCTTGCCCGCCTGCATCACCGCCTGCAAATCCGCCCGGAACGGCCAGGTTCCGAAGCCGGTCGAACCCATTCCCTCGCCGTTCCCGGTCGGGGGCAAGGGGATCGAGGACTGGTCGAAAAAGCAGGACGTCCACGACCGGCTCACTCCCTACAACCGGATCTTCGTCCAGAAAGCGGAGGTGGAGGTCGAGGGAGCAAAAAGGACCCTCTTCATCCCGCGCCGCTGCATGCACTGCGACAATCCCGCCTGCGCCACCATCTGTCCCTTCTCGGCCAACCACAAGTATGAAAGCGGGGCCGTCGTCATCGACCCGGACCTTTGTTTCGGCGGCGCCAAGTGCCGCACGGTCTGCCCGTGGGAGATCCCCCAGCGCCAGTCGGGGGTGGGAATCTATCTCCATGTCCTGCCGACGCTGGCCGGCAACGGCGTGATGTTCAAGTGCGACCTCTGCGTAGACCGCCTGAAGGACGGCGGCCTGCCCGCCTGCGTCGAGTCGTGTCCCCGGCAGGCCTTGCTGATCGGGCCGCGGGAGAAGATTTTCAGCCTTGCGGATGAGCGTGCCCGGAGTACCGGCGGCTTTCTCTACGGCAAGAAGGAAAATGGAGGAACATCGACCCTCTATGTCTCGCCGGTTCCATTCGATGTGCTGGACCGGGCTGTTGTGACGGGAAAGGGAAGGCCCGGCTTCAAGCCGGTGAAGCGGCGGATGGAAGAGACCGACGGCCTGGGCCGGGCGGTCCTCGTCTCGCCGGTGGCCGGCGCGGCGGCGGGCATTGCCGGGGCTCTCGGTTATCTTTCCAGAAGGAAGAAACGTGTGAAAGCGGAGGAAAATCAGGATGGCTGAGCGAATCCTTGAAGAACGGAACCGGGCTGTCCGCCACGGCCTCGTGGAATTATTGGAGCACTGGACGATCGCCCTCTCGGGACTCCTGCTTCTGCTTTCCGGCATGTTCGAACTGCCGCTCGCCGGCCGCTATGCCATCGACAAGCTGCCCGGCATGGCCTGGTCCGGTGATTTCATTTCTTCCCTGAGCATCCATTACGTGGCATCCGTCGTCTTCATTGCAGCGGCGGTCTTTCACGTCGTTTACCACGGAATCCGCGGGGATTTCGCTCTCCTGCCCCGCAGGGGGGACCTGAAGGCTTCCTGGCAGGTGATCCTGAGTTTCTTCGGCAAGGGGGAGGAGCCGCCCTTTCACAAGTACCTGCCGGAGCAGCGCCTTGCCTACCTGGGCATGGCCGTGATCATTGCAGGCCTCATCATCTCAGGGCTGGTGAAAACCTACAAGAACCTCTATGCCCCGGACATGTCCCTGACGATTCTTCTGTGGGCCACATGGACACACAACGTTTTTTTCATGCTGTTCATCCTGGCGTTTCTGGCCCACATCGGTGCCATCCTTCTCAAGCCCAACCGTCCCATGTTCCGCGGCATCCTGACGGGAAAGATCCGCCTTGACTATGCCCGGCACCGCCATCCCCTCTGGATCGCGGAGCTGGAGCCGTCCCGGCCCGTGGAGCCCGCGGCCGCGGCCGCGCCTCTCCCCGCGGAGCCACCGGAGGATGAACCGGAAGCGGAATCCCTGCCCGGCACGAAAGAAACGATGGAATCAACGCCTCCACCTGTTTCACAGCCGGAATCCGGTGACAGCGGGCGGAATCCCTGATCGAAAACCTCCAAACGGAACCTGTTTTCCCGCCCTTTGCATTCATGGATTGTCAGGGACCGGCAAATGTGCTATCACCACACCCGTTGATTGCGGATCGCCTTGCACGCAGAACCCGTCCGTGATCGCCACCGCCTGATTCTCCAGGCACTCCGAAGAACACAGCAGGATACTCCATGAAGACGATCAGGAAGGTCTTGATTGCCAACCGGGGGGAGATTGCTCTCCGAATCATGAACACTCTCAAGGAGATGGGCATCGAGGCCATCGCCGTTTACGAAAAGCCGGATTACGATGCCTATTTCCTGCGGTTTGCCGACCGGGCCATCAAGATCAGCGACGAGCCGGGCAAGGGGTATTTGAATATCGAGCGGATCATCGACGCGGCCCTGAAAAGCGGGGCCGATGCCGTTCACCCAGGCTACGGTTTCCTGGCGGAAAACCCGAATCTGGCCGCCGCCTGCGAGCGGGCGGGCATCCTGTTCATCGGTCCGCCGCCCTCCGTCATCCGGGACCTGGGTGACAAGGTCCTGGCGCGGGAGACCATGTCCGGGGCCGGAATCCCCATCATCCCGGGGACAAACAGCTTTTCTGCCGGCGAGGCGGGTATTGAGGAAGCCCTGGCGTTTGCCAGGAGATGCGGGTTTCCCATCATCCTGAAGGCGACGGCCGGCGGGGGAGGCCGCGGGGTGCGGCGGATCGAGAGTGAGGAGGAACTCAGGAGGGAAATGCCCCTCGCACGGGCGGAAGCGCTCCTGGCCTTTCACGACGACCGCATCTACGCGGAGAAGTGCATCGTCCACCCCCGCCACATCGAGGTTCAGATCCTCGCCGACACCCATGGAAACGTCATTCACCTGGGCACCCGGGACTGCTCCATCCAGCGCCGTCACCAGAAGCTTCTGGAAGTGGCCCCGGCGGAACTGCCCGCCGAGGTGACGGCGGCTATCCAGGAAGCGGCCGTGAAGGCTGCCAGGACGGCCGGTTACGTCAACGCCGGCACGGTGGAATTCCTTGTGGACTCCAAAACCAGCGAGTTCTGGTTCATGGAGGTCAACACCCGCCTCCAGGTTGAGCACACGGTCAGCGAGATGATCACTGGGGAAGACATCGTCCAGCACCAGATCCGGATCGCCGAGGGCCATCCCCTGGGACTGAAGCAGGAGGACATCCAGATCAACGGGATTGCCATCGAGGTGCGCATCAACGCGGAAGATCCCAAGAACAGCTTCCTGCCGGAGGGCGGGAAGATGATCGAGATCTACGAATCGCCCGGAGGTCCGGGACTCCGGGTGGACGGGGCCATCTACAAGGGATACCGGGTCCCCACGGTGTACGACTCGCTCCTGGTGAAGCTGATCGTCCGGGGATACCGGTGGGACCAGACGGTGCAGCGGCTGAAGCGGGCCTTGAAGGACTTCACCATCGTCTGGCCCAAGACGACGATCCCCCTGTACCTGGCCATCTGCGACGAGCCCGATTTCCTGGCGCGGAAGTTTGACACATCCTACCTGGATACCCATCCGTCCATTTTCCGCTATCCCGACCATGACCACTACATCCTGGAAGAGGCGGTCTACAAGACGATTGTCCCCGTCGACGAGCACGGCCAGGCTGTGATCACGGACGACCGGGAGCGGAAGGAGCGGACGCGCCGCCTGTTGGAGAAGCGGATCCTGACGACCCAGGAAATCGAGGAGCTCAAGCGGGAGGGGATCATCAAGTCGTCCATCAAGGGGAAGGTGAACCGCGTCCTCGTGGACGTCGGGGACGAGGTCTGCGTGGGAGACATCCTGATCGACCTGGAGGCGATGAAGATGCACACCCACGTCATTGCCGATCTGGACGGCCGGGTGTCGGATGTTCTGGTGGAGCCGGGTGATTCCGTCGACGTGGGTGACACCATGATCGTGGTGTGCACGGTGGAGGCCTGAAGGAGAATACCGGGCGGGAGATCCGGCGAAAGAGGGTTGCCTGTCTCCCTGAGGCGGGATGAAAGACAGCGGATGGCCGATTCCAGGTGTCGGCCGCAAGGGAAGGAGCGGCGGCGGGCATCAGGAAGCCGTCAGTGCATGATGAATTCCTCCCCCTGCCATTCCCCCTCGAAGGAGGAGCCGCTGGCCAGGGTCAGTGTTCCCTTTCCGAAGAAATCCCCATCCTTCCAGATACCCGTATACCTCGATCCATCGACGAAGTGCAGGGTTCCCTGCCCGTGGCAGACGTCATGATCCCATTCGCCGTCGTATTTTTTCCCGTCGGCGAAGATCATCCTGCCCTTGCCCGATTTCTGTCCTGCCAGCCACTCCCCGTCATAGCGTCCGCCATCCGCCAGGGTTTCCAGCCCCTCGCCGTGGCGTTTCCCTTTTTCCCAGCGGCCTTCATAACGACCGCCATCGGGCAGGGTCTCCGTTCCCGTCCCGTGGGGCATGCCTTCCAGCCACTCCCCGTCATAAATCCTGCCGTCCGGGAGAATCATCCAGCCGGTCCCGTTGGGCAGACCATCCTCCCACTGGCCGTTGTAAACGGCCTCGTCGGGCCAGGTGTACTTCCCGGAGCCCGAAAAGCGACCCGGACGGAACGAGCCCGTGTAGCGTCCTCCATCGGGGAACATGATGGTCCCCTCGCCCTCCCGGGGGGATTCCTCCCAGGCGAGCGAAACGCTTTCTCCGTCCTCGATCTTCTTTAGGTACTGGTTCATGGATCTTGCCTGTTATGCCGTCCGAAAGGATCCTGCCGCATGGCGGATCATTTCCTGGTGATGAATTTCCCGTCCTTGAACTCGCCCTGCAGGCGGCGCCCGTCCGCCATGGTCATGGTCCCCTCGCCATGGGGGCGCCCGTTTGCAAGTTGTCCCACGTACTTTCTGCCGTCCACCATCGTCATGACGCCGAGCCCGTGATACTTGTTTTCCTTGAATTCGCCTTCGTAGCGGTCTCCATTGGGAAACGTCAGGATTCCCTTCCCGTTGAAGAGGCCGTCGGCGAAGCGGCCGATGTATTTCCGGCCATCCGGCAGGATGAGGGTTCCCATGCCGTTGAATTTTCCCTTTTCAAACTGTCCTTCATAACGCATTCCGTCCGGAAAGATGTCCGTCCCCTGGCCGTGGCAGCGGTCGTCGCGCCATTCTCCCATGTAGGTGCGCCCGGCGGGATACGTCATCATCCCCAGTCCTTCTTTCCGGTCGTTGCGCCATCCGCCCATGTAAACGGCTCCGTCGGCGTAGCGGAGAAGCCCGACGCCATCCCTGAAGCCGACGCGCCATTCCCCCATGTAGCTTTGCCCGTCCGGATGGTTCGCGATTCCCCGTCCGTGGGGACGGTTCCCTTCCAGGTCGCCCGTGTACAGGCTTCCGTCGGGGAGTTCCAGCGCCTGGGTTCCCGGAGCCGGCGGCGCCTGTGCCATGGCCGCCTCGTCCAGGTCTCCGAACAGGTCGCTGGGTGCCTCGACGGGCGGGGGCGCGGGCGCTTCCTCCATTTCGACGGTGGGTCTGGCCTTCCGGCGACCCTTCGCCGCCCGGGGTCGAACAGGCTCCTCCTCCGGTTCAGAAGGCAGTACTTCTTCCCGCTTTTCGACACGGGGAGCCGCTTCAATCCGCCGTTCTTCCTCTTCCACCCCGGCTTTCGCAGCTTCCTTCGCTGCCCTCCCTGTCTTCTTCACTGGTGCTGCCATGGCTTGCTCCGCTTCTTCCGGTGTTTCTTCGCCGGGGGGCTCGGCCGCTTCGAACTCCAGCGGCTCCGGCATCGTTTCCGCTCCGGTTTCCGGCCGCAAATCCTCGATGGTGGCCCTGGATTCGGCGGGTCTCTCCTCCTTGATGGCCGCGGGCGGCTCTTCCGGGGGCACCGCTTCCTCCTCCGCTTCGATTGCCTCCAGGGGGGCGGGATATTCCTCGACGGTCCGTACTTCCTTCTCCAGTACTTTCTCCTGAAAGGCCGTTTCCTCAACCCGCGGAGCCGGCTCTTCCGGAGGAGCCGGTTCTTCCGAAAATTCCGCGGCCGGAGGTTCTCCCGCAGGCTTTTCCAATTCTTCCAAAGGCCCGGGCGAGACGGCGGGCTCGGCAGCGGCGGCCTCAGGGGCGGCCACGGCCGGCTCGAGGGCGGGCGGGGCCTCCTCTGTGGCGGGTGCTGCCGTTTCGATCTCCTTGACTTCTGAAACAGCCTCGATTACGGCACGTTCAGAAAGCACCGGCTCTTCCGGCTTTCCGTTTTCTATGGCCTCCACCGGTTCAAGAATTGCCTCGGGTACGGATGAAATGTCCGGTTCCTCGGGAGGTGGCGCGGCGGCAGGGGCTTCCTTCCCAATGGCTTCATCCAGGGCGGGCGCGGCCTGTTTCTCCCCGGCCGTCTCGATTGTCTCCACTTCGGCAGGCGGCTCTTCGGTGGCGCGTTTCGACTTCCTCGGCGGTTTCTTAGGAAGGGGTTCCTCTTCCGGTGGCATTTCCGCCTCTTCCGGAGGCTGTGGGACGCCAACTTCCGCGAATTCCTTGATCGGCGCTTCATCAGGGGGTGGAGGCGGCTCTTCAGCCGGAGCCGCCGCCTCTTCAACGGCAGGCCCCTCTTCCACTTCCGCTTCCCGGGCGGCTTCGATCTCGGCAGGTACGGGCGGTTCCGGCTCAACCGGCGCTTCGGCCTGTGCCGCCCGCACAGGCTCCGGCTCGGATGGGATCACCGGTTCCTCCACGAGCCGGGCCGAAGCCGGGGCTTCCTCGCGAAGCGTTTCCGGCTCCTTTTCGGGGGCGGCCGGTTCCGCCTGGGGTTCATCGACAGCCTCCGGAACGGCGGGTGGTTCTTCCACCTGGCGGACGCCCGCCGACCAGGTCCCTTCCACGACCGATCCGTCAGGCCGGGTCAACCGCCCCGGACCTTCCGGCAGGCCATCCGTCCAGGAGCCCTCATACCGGCTGCCGTCCGGCCAGGTAAAAACGCCCGTTCCATCGAAACGGCCGTTCCGGAACCCGCCGTTGTACGTGCTTCCGTCGCCCAGTACAGCCGTGCCGTCTCCGTCGAAGCCGGTGGAGGACCAGGTCACCTGGTAGGGATATTCCGGGGATGTTCCCCGCTGAAGTGTTTTCCACATGGCTGATTCGATCATGTCCCGGGTTGGATTTTCGGGTTTGCCTGCAATGAAAGAGAATATCGCGGCGCATGTTAGCGGATAGGTCCGGCCGTTTCAAGTGGAACTTCATGAACGTTCTGTCATGCCGTTTTAAAGCCTTCACCGGGCGTCTATCAGGGCTTCCAGGAAAGAGTTGCCGTCCGGCCTGGAAGGAAGCTGTTTCGGGTTGGTACTTTCCCTTGTTGGATGACTTGAAGACAGAGGAGTGGGCATATCTCTCGACCTGCCGGGAGACCACATGAAATGCCGTTCCGACTTTTGGTATCAACGGAACACTGCTGAAATTGCGTGGACGTTCCCGGTTCCTTCCGTTCACGGTCTCCCGATCCGGTGGGCAAGTATTCATTGTACCGATTCCTTTCCGTGTTGTATGGTTTTTCAAACGGCGGTCCCAATTCTGCTGCCGGTTCCGCAATCAAGGAGAGGGAGGGGTTATGGAGGAAGGCGTCCGCTGGGTGAAGACCCATTGTGCGAGGATGGACCACGGCGGCTGCGCGCTGCTCGTGGGCGTGAAAGGAAACGAGATCGTCCAGATCAAGGGAGACCCCGAGGGGTACCTGAACCGCGGGTACACTTGCTTCAAGGGCCGGGTTTCGGCGGACCGGCTGACCCACCCCGACCGTCTCCGGCATCCCCTGAAACGGGTCGGAGAGCGGGGTGAGGGGAAATGGCAGCGCATCTCCTGGGACCAGGCCCTGGAGGAGACGGCGGAGAATCTTCTCCGGATCAAGGAGAAACACGGCGCCCGGGCCGTCGGATTCGGCGTCGGCATGCCCAAGGGACTGGAGCACTTTGTCCTGATCCGTCTGGCCAATCTCTTCGGCTCCCCCAACGTCATTGCCTCCCAGGACGTATGCCACGCCCCCCGGGAGATCACGGGGATCCACACCTGCGGTTTCTATCCCGTGGCGGACCTGCACCACCCGTCCAAGCTTCTTTTCCTCTGGGGAAGCAACCCCACGGCCACCAACGAGGAGGGACAGATCGTCAGCCTGCTCCACAACCAGGTGAAGAACGGCGCCAGGCTGATCGTAGTCGATCCCCGCCGGATCGAGCTCGCCGAAAAGGCGGACCTCTGGCTGCAGATCCGGCCGGGCACAGCCCAGGCCCTGGCGCTTTCCATCATGAACGTGATCTGCGAAGAATCCCTCTATGACCGGGAATTCGTGGAGAAATACACCCACGGCTTCGATGATCTCCGCGAACACCTGAAGGCCTACCCCCCCGAGAAAATGGCGGAGGTCACCTGGGTGCCCGCCGACAAGATCCGCCAGGCCGCCCGGATGTACGCGGAGGCGAAACCGGCGGCCCTGCAGTGGGGAAACGCCATCGAGCATGACGTCAACGCCTTCGACGCTGTCCGGTCGCTCGCCTGCCTGATGGCCATCTGCGGGAACCTGGAAATCCCCGGCGGCAACGTCCATGCCCGGGATCCTAAAATCATGGGGCTGGCGCAGTTTGTCCGGGCGGACCTCATCCCGGACAAGCGAAAGGACATGATCAGCGCCCACCACCGGGTGATCCCCCGTCTCATGACCATCGCCCCGGCCTTTTTCCGCCGGGCGGTCCTGGAGGGGGTTCCCTACCCCGTCCGGGGATACTACGGAATGTGCACGAATCCGCTGGTCAACTGGGCGGACAGCCGGCTGACCCACGAGGCCTTCCGGAGTCTCGACTTCATGGCCGTCGCGGAGATCTTCATGACGCCAACGGCCGCCATGGCGGACATTGTCCTTCCCGTGGCGCACCAGTACGAGATGAACGACATCGGGCATTACGGCATCGGACACGGCATGATCCTCGCCCGCCCCAAGATCGTCGAGCCCCCGGAGGAGTGCTGGCCCGACATGAAGATCATGACCGAGCTGGGGAAGCGCGTCTCGCCGCCGGACTTGTGGCCTGAGGATCACGAGCAGTTCCTGGAAGACCTTGTCCGCCCGGCGGGACTGACGTACCGCGAATTTGTCGAAAAGGGGTACCTGAAGGGACCGGAGATCGCACGCTCCTATGAAGCGAAAGGCTTCCCGACGCCGACGGGAAAGGTGGAGCTGCGCCTCAGCACGGCGGAAAAGTTCGGCCTGAAAGCGCTGCCGGAGTTTTCCGGACTTCCGGAGGAGGATGATCCCGAGTTTCCGCTGATCCTTATCAGCGCCAAGAGCCAATACTATCTCCTTTCGGCCTACCGCTGGGTCAAGCGGCTCCGGGACAAGCATCCCCATCCGACGCTGGAGATCCATCCCGACACAGCGGCCCGGTTTGACATCCGGGACGGCGACGACGTCGTCATCGAGACGAAACACGGAACGGTGACCCAGAAGGCCCTCGTGACCGATATCATCCATCCCCGGGTCGTCAGTGCCTCCCTGGGGTGGTGGTTTCCCGAAGGGGACCCGGCAGGCCAGTACGACTGGCAGTCGGCCAACTTCAACATGCTCACCTCCATCGGGAAGCTGGGAAAGGAATACGGCACGCCAAACCTGAAAAACATGCCCTGCCGGATCCGCCGGAAGGCATAGGTTTGCATCAAGGCATCACTGCGACTGCGAGTCAAGGAGCCCGGCGGAGCGATTCGTCGGGCTTTTCCTGTTTCCTTCACCCCACACCCCGGATGGACGTTCCTGTCCCATCTGCGGGAGAAAAACCCGCATCACCCTTGCATCCTGTAAGACGCCTTCCGAGTCCGGTCCTCCGGAGGCGCGGGAAAATGAATCGTTGTGCAGATTCCCACTCATGCTATATGTTATTTATAACGGAGACAGGTGTCCTGCCGACGGTTCCGCAATCAAGGAGAGGGAGGAGTTATGGAGGAAGGCGTCCGCTGGGTGAAGACCCATTGTGCGAGGATGGACCACGGCGGCTGCGCGCTGCTCGTGGGCGTAAAGGGAAACGAGATCGTCCAGGTGAAGGGCGATCCGGAAGGATTCCTGAGCCGGGGCTACATTTGCCCCAAAGGCGTGGCCTCGCCGGACCGGCTGACCCACCCGGACCGGCTGCGGTATCCCATGAAACGAAAGGGAGGCCGTGGTGAGGGGAAGTGGGAGCGCATTTCCTGGGAGGAGGCCCTGGAGACGGTCTCCGCCGGCCTGCTGAAGATCAGGGAAGAGCACGGACCAAGGGCCGTGGCCTTCGGTGTGGGCATGCCCAAGGGGCTGGAGCACTTCGTCCTCATCCGGCTGGCGAACCTTTTCGGATCCCCGAACGTCATCGCCTCCCAGGATGTGTGCCACGCCCCCCGGGAGATCACGGGACTTCACACATGCGGTTTCTATCCCGTGGCGGACTTCCACCATAAGAGCGCCCTGGCGGTTCTCTGGGGGAGCAACATCACCTCCACCAACGAGGAGGGGGAGATCTGCAAGCTTCTCCTGGACCAGGTAAAGGACGGCACGGAACTGATTGTCATCGACCCGCGCCGCATCGAGCTGGCGAAGAAAGCCAAATTCTGGCTCCCGATCCGGCCGGGAACGGACCCGGCTCTGGCCCTGGCTTTCCTGAATGTCATCATCGGAGAGGGTCTCTACGACAAGGAGTTCGTGGCGCAGTGGACCGAGGGATTCGCCGATCTGGCGGAGCAGGTGAAGAAATACACCCCCGAGGCCGTCTCCGCCATCACCGGCGTCGAGGCGGGCCTCATCCGCGAGGCCGCCCGGGCCTACGCCGCCGCCAGGCCGGCGGTGATCCAGTGGGGGAACCCGCTGGAGCACACGGTCCATACCTTCGACGCCACCCGGGCCCTGATCTGCCTCATGGCCGTGACGGGCAACCTGGACGTCCCCGGCGGCAACGTGGAGGCCCACGACCCCCGGATCATGGGCCTGGGACCATTCGTCCGGGCGGACCTCATCCCGGACAAGCGCAAGGACATGATCAGCGCCCACCACCGGGTGATCCCGCGGCTCATGACCATTGCCCCGGCCTTCTTCCGGAAGGCCGTCCTGGAGGACGTTCCCTACCCCGTGAAGGGGTTCTACGGGATGTGCTCCAACCCCATGCTGTCCTACGCCGACAGCCGCCTCACCTGTGAGGCCTTCCGAAAGCTTGACTTCGTTGCCGTGGCGGATGTCTTCATGACCCCGACGGCGGCCATGGCGGACGTGGTCCTGCCGGCGGCCACCACCTTCGAGATCAACGACATCGGCCATTACGGCATCGGCCACGGCTACATCCTGGCGCGGCCCAAGATCGTGGAGCCCCCGGAAGAGTGCTGGCCCGACATGAAGATCATGAATGAACTGGGCAAGCGGGTGAGCGATCCCGCGCTGTGGCATGACGATTACGAGCAGTTCCTGGAGGACGTGGTGAAGCCCGCGGGGCTGACCTATGCCCAGTTCGTGGAGAAGGGGTATCTGAAAGGACCGGACCGGTTCGGCTCCTGGAAGGAGAAGGGCTTCAAGACTCCCACGGGGAAGGTGGAGCTGAAGCTCAGCGTGGCGGAGAAGTTCCGCCTCGCGGCCCTGCCGGAGTGGAAGGGTCTGCCGGAAGAGGAGGATCCGGAGTATCCCCTTGTCCTGACGAGCGCCAAGAGCGGGAACTACCTCCATTCCTCCTACCGGTGGGTGGAGAAGATCCGGAAGCGGGAGCCCCGGCCCCTCGCCGAGGTCCACCCGGAGACGGCGGCGCTCTACGGCCTGGCCGACGGCGACCCGGTGGTTATCGAGACAAAGTACGGACGGGTGGAGCAGTGGGCCCGCCTGACGGACGCCCTGATGCCGGGGGTGGTCTGCGCCGCCCACGGCTGGTGGTTCCCCGAGGCGGACCCGGCTGCCCAGTACGATTGGCAGTCGGCCAACTTCAACATGCTCACCTCCGTCGGGAAGCTGGGGAAGGAATACGGTACGCCGAACCTGAAAAGCATGCCCTGCCGGATCCGCAGGAAGGCTTGAACGGGGAGGGGACCAGCCGGTCCAGATTGCCGGGGCTGATGGGATCGATTCGATACATGGGATGAAAGCCCCGGCGCCGTGACGGCCAGTGGAGCGATATCCGGCGGGCGGTTTTCCCCGGGCCGGCGGGCCCGGGGAAAACCCCTGCAAATCGTTCCGGTCTCCGGAGGCTCAGTCGAAGGCCATCTTTGTCTTCCAGACTTCCCAGACCCGGCCCACCAGGTCCGGACCCGGCTTCAGGGTCATTTTACCGGGTTTCCAGCCCGAGGGCGTCGCTTCCGTGCCCTTCGATTTCCGGACAATCTGGAACGCCTGGATCTGGCGGAGGGACTCGAGGATGTTCCGGCCCACCGGCGGCGTCAGGACCTCGAAGCCCTGGATGATCCCGTCGGGATCGATGATGAACCTGCCCCGGGCCTCGACTCCCGCGTCCTCCAGGTAGACGCCGTATACGCTTCCCACCTTGCCCCCGCCGTCGGAGAGCATGGGGAAGGGAACGCCGCCCTTGACCATCTTGCTGAGCTCGTGGTCGTTCCACATCTTGTGCACGAAGACGCTGTCGACGCTCATGGAGAGAATCTCCACGCCCAGCTTTTTGAACTCCGGGTATTTCTCGGCGACCGCCGAGATCTCCGTTGCTCAGACGAATGTGAAGTCGCCCGGATAGAAGCAGAGGACGACCCACTTTCCGAGATAGTCCGAGAGTTTCACCTCGATGAACTTGCCCTTCTGGTATGCCGGTGCCGTGAAATCCGGCGCCTTCTTGCCGACCGTCACCATCTGCTTCACCTCCTTCTGCCGGGGTTGGGGGGGAGCATCTCCGGTTGCCTCGATCACTGCTTCGCCCACGGGGCCCCCCGTGGGCCGGGCACAGCCGACCTTCATCTCTTTTGCCATGGGAACCTCCTTTCCGGATTGATGTGGGTTGCCTTGTCTATCCTCACCCTTTTCGGGAGTCGCGACGGGTCACCGGAGCCGGCAGGGCGTGCAGCAAGTGGAAGGGACCGCCGCCATGCGGGGTGTTTGCCGGGGAACGCACGTCGATCCTCGCAAAGCACGGATTATCCTATTCGTGATATTCATGACATTTCGATTTCCGGATGTCAACGGCCCTTCGGAGGAATGGCCTTGACAATGGAGTCCAACCGGATAGTTTAACCTTGGAATCTCCCGGCAGGCTTTCCGGCCCGGGATCAAAACAGCAGGATTGCAGAGGAGCCGTGGACGTGGCACGTGGAAAAGCCGGTGCAGGGAAAAGGATCGCAACACCCAACGAGGCCATCCTGGAGAGCATCTCCGACGGCGTCTTCACCGTGGACATGGACTGGCGCATCTCCTCCTTCAACCGGGCCGCCGAGGAGATCACCGGTGTTTCCCGCCGGGAGGCCATCGGACGGCCCTGCTCGGAGGTGTTCCGGTCCAGCATGTGCGGGGAAGACTGCGCGCTTCAGAAAACGCTGAAAACCGGCAGGCCAGTCATCGGAAAATCCGGGTACATCATTGATGCGGAGGGGAACCGCATCCCAATCAGCGTCTCCACGGCGGTGCTCAAGGACGCGGACGGCCGGGTGATCGGGGGCGCCGAGACCTTCCGGGACCTCTCCGAGGTGGAGGCCCTGCGCCAGGAGCTGGCGGGCCGGGTGCGGGTCGGCGACCTCGTGAGCCGGAGCCCCCTGATGCAGCGGGTCTTTGAGGTTATGCCGGCCGTCGCGGCAAGCCCGAGCACGGTCCTGGTGCTTGGCGAAACGGGAACGGGCAAGGAACTGATCGCCCGGACGATCCACGACCTGAGCCCCCGACGGGAAGGTCCCTTCATTGCTGTGAACTGCGGGGCCCTGCCGGATACGCTTCTTGAATCCGAGCTGTTCGGTTACAAGGCCGGCGCCTTCACGGGGGCGGGCAAGGACAAGCCGGGCCGCTTCGCCCTGGCGAAGGGCGGGAGCATTTTTCTCGACGAGATCGGGGAAATCAGCCCGGCACTCCAGGTGCGGCTGCTGCGCGTCCTTCAGGAGAAGACCTATGAGCCGCTGGGGGGAACGCGAACCGAGACGGTGGATGCGCGGGTGATCGTCGCCACCAATCGGGACCTGGCGGAACGGGTGCGAACAGGGGGCTTCCGGGAAGACCTCTACTACCGGATCAACGTGGTACGGGTGGAACTCCCACCGCTCCGCAGGCGCAAGGAGGACATCCCGCTTCTGGCGGATCAGTTCATCCAGCGTTTCAACCGCCTGCAGGGCAGGTCCATCCGGGGGATCAGCGCCGAGGCCGTCGCCCTGCTCATGGCCCACGACTGGCCGGGCAACATCCGGGAGCTCGAAAATGTGATCGAGCGGGCGTTTATCCTTTGTCGGGAAGGGCTCATCGGAATCGGCCATCTCCCCGACGAACTGACGTCCCGCGGCGCCTCCACGAGCGCGGATACAGACGTCCGCTCCGCCCACGAACTCCTCGATATCCAGGCGATCCGGGCGGCGCTGGAGCGGAACGGGTACAACCGCCTCGCGGCGGCGCGGGATCTCGGCGTCCACAAGACCACCTTCTTCAGAAAGCTTAAGAAACTGCGAATTTCCCTTCCGAAACAAGACGGCCGCTCCTCCCGGGCTGCCAAAGAGAAGCCCTGACGCAACTGTACATTCTCCGTACAGTATCATGTCTGATACTCCATAGTCCTTCCGTTTCATCCCGTTCGAGAATAAATATAAATAAAGTCAATTGAATGATGGTCTTCTGCCCCCATGCATGGGGTTGGTACAAAGAATGCAATTCATCGTGACAAAAGGGAAAGCGAGGCTCCGCATGAACGTGGCTTTTTCCTGCTGGAACAATCGAGTCGCTCCGGTCTTCGACAGTGCAGGGCAGATCCTGATCGTGCAGGTCGAGTCGGGAAGGATCGTCCGGGAAGAGCAGCAGATCCTTCCTGGGGACCTTCCGGTTCAAAAGGCATTGCGTCTTGCGGAGCTGGGAATCGGCACGCTGGTATGCGGCGCAATTTCCAGGCCTCTCCACGGAATGGTAAATGCCTACGGGATTCGGGTGATTCCCTTCGTGGCGGGCGACCTGCAGGAGGTTGTCCAGGCGTGGATCCGGGGCGGACTGAAGGGAGACGCATTTGCCATGCCGGGCTGTTCCGGGAGGGGGCGAGGCCGGTTCGGGCGGATGGACGGCGCATCCAGGGAGGATTGCACCATGAATGGAAGAGGCGGAGGAAGAGGCCAGGGCGGTGGTCGCGGAATGGGCGGCGCGGCCGGAACGGGACAGGGTTTGGGCCGCATGGGGGGCCGGAAGATGGCCGGACCGGCGGGCGAGTGTGTCTGTCCCCAGTGCGGACACCGGGAACCCCACCAGCGGGGCGTGCCCTGCTTTGAACGACAGTGCCCGGAATGCGGCACCACGATGACAAGAGCATGATGAAACCATAGGAAGGAGGACATAAACATGCCAAGAGGAGATGGTACGGGACCCAGGGGCCTGGGTGCCATGAGCGGACGCGCAGCCGGACTCTGCGCGGGATTCGGCGCTCCCGGGTACATGAACCCGATGGCCGGGCGGGGCGGCGGATTCGGAATGGGGTCTGGCCGCGGACGTGGTTTCGGTGGAGGCGGCCGTGGATGGAGAAACCGGTTTTTCGCCACCGGCCTGCCGGGCTGGATGCGGTTCGGCGGGTATGGAGCGCCGTCTGGCTATCCGATGTTCGGCTCCGCTCCCGATCCCGAGATGGAAAGGCAGGCCCTGCGGAATCAGGCCGATGCCATGGAGTCGGAGCTGAACCTGATCCGCAGGCGTCTCGCCGAAATGGAGAGCGGGACGGCGGCCTGACAGCGGACCCAGGCGGCAGAGACGGATCGGCCGTACCGGCTGATGAGCCGGTGCGGCCGGCGTAACGGATGCCGCCGCATGCATGGAGGAGCCATTCGTGAAGATCGCATTTTCCACATCGGGGGATGATCTCGGCGCACCACTGGACGCGCGTTTCGGCCGGACCCCGAAATTTCTCATTTATGACCTGGATACAAACACCTTCACGGTGATCGACAACCGGAAAACCATGGATTCCGCCCAGGGCGCGGGCATCCAGTCTGCACAGGCCGTGGCCCGCTCGGGCGCGGGGGCCGTCGTAACCGGGAACTGCGGCCCCAAGGCCTTTCGCGTGCTTTCCGCGGCGGGAATCCGGATTTACACCGCCGGTGCCTCGACCGTCCGGGAAGCCCTGGATCTGTACCGTGCCGGAGGCCTGACCGAGGCGGACGCCGCCAACGTCGAGGGACACTGGTCGTGAGGGGCGGCGCCGGGGAAGGCCGTTCAGGGTTCCGGGCCGGAAGAGGCGGGAACGGCCGCCGGGAATGTCATATCGGGAAGACGCCGGGGGGTGCGGAATGATTCTGGCCATTGCATCCGGAAAGGGCGGTACCGGCAAGACAACGGTGGCGGTCAATGCGGCCAGGGTTCTCGGTTCGGAGGTGCTTCTCCTGGACTGCGACGTGGAGGAGCCGAACGCCCATCTCTTTCTGCCGGGATCTGTCAGCGAGGCGGAACCCGTCAGCATCCCGGTTCCCGAAGTGGATGAATCCCTGTGCGACGGCTGTGGTGAATGCGGATCCTTCTGCGAGTACCACGCCATCGTTTCCTTCGGAACGCTGCCCCTGGTCTTTCCCGAGATGTGCCACGGCTGTGGCGGCTGCATGATGGTGTGCCCTCCGAGGGCGCTCCGGGAAGTCGACCGCCGGATCGGCGTGATCGAGACGATCCGGGCCGGCAACATCACCCTGATCCAGGGGCGCCT
The DNA here is from genome assembly GCA_035363115.1 of Syntrophales bacterium. Classification (NCBI taxonomy): domain Bacteria; kingdom Pseudomonadati; phylum Thermodesulfobacteriota; class Syntrophia; order Syntrophales; species Syntrophales bacterium. The sequence goes on from DAOSEM010000005.1 coordinate 197,998, forward strand.
CGATATCGGCGTGGCCATGGCGCCCCCTCTCATCCGGGCGGTGAAGGCCCGCATGAAAGACGGTCTACCCGCGATCCTGGACGCGCCGCCAGGAACGTCCTGTCCCGTGATCGCCACGCTCCGGGACGTCGACTTCGTCGTCCTGGTCACGGAGCCGACCCCGTTCGGACTTCACGACTTGAAACTTGCCGTGGAGACGGTTCGGGAACTCGGGATTCCCTTTGGCGTCGTGATCAACCGGGTCGGGGTCGGTGACGGCCGGGTGCATGCCTATTGCGCGGAGGAGAACATCCCGGTCCTCTTGGAGATACCGGACGACCGGCGCATTGCCGAGGCGTATTCCCGGGGGGAGCTTGTCGTCGAGGCGCTTCCGGAATACCGGGAACGCTTCCTCGGGCTTGTCGGAAACGTCATGCGACGGATTGCGGACAGGAGGGGTTGAGTCATGCCTACCTATGAGTACGAGTGCGAGCGGTGCGGCATCCGTTTTGAGCAGAGACAGGGGATCAGCGAGGCGCCCCTCGTGGAATGCCCGGAGTGCCGCGGCAGTGTAAAGAGGCTTATCAGCGGCGGCGCCGGCTTCATCATGAAAGGGGGCGGCTCGGCGCGGGGACAGGGACGGGGGGATGGATGCTCCCTGGACCGGACAGGCAGGACCTGTTGCGGGAGGGCCGATCGCTGCGGCGATTCGCCGTGCTCGGGCGGATCATGAGCGATAGCAAGTATCACTATGTCTACGGGCCCGTCCCGTCGCGCCGACTCGGCCGTTCCCTGGGGGTCGATCTCGTTCCCTTCAAGGTCTGTACCTTCGACTGCGTCTATTGCCAGTTGGGACGGACGACGAACAGGACCCTGGCAAGGGACGTGCACGTGCCGGTTGATGCCGTCCTGGCGGAACTGGACGGGAAGCTGGCGGGAGGAGACATTCCGGACTACATCACACTGGCCGGATCGGGGGAGCCGACGCTGCACTCCGGCATCGGACGGGTGATCGAACAAATCCACCGGCGCACGACGGTTCCCGTGGCGGTTCTGACCAACGGCTCCCTGCTGTGGATGAGGGACGTGCAGGACGATCTCATGTCGGCGGACCTTGTGCTCCCGTCGCTGGACGCCGGGGACGAGAGGATGTTTCGCATCGTGAACCGTCCGCACGAAGGCATATCCTTCGAGTGCATGGTGGACGGCATGGCGGAGTTCACCCGGAGATTCCCGGGGGAGGTGTGGCTGGAGATCCTGCTCCTGGCCGGTCTGACGGGTGTTCCTGCGGAGGCGAAAAAGATCGCGGCCCTGGTCTCGCTCATCGGGCCTTCGAGGGTGCAGCTCAACACGGTGGTCCGTCCGCCCGCGGATCCCTCCGCCCTTTCGGTTCCCTCCGATGAGATGGCGGTCCTGAAGCATTTCTTCCCGGAGCCGGTCGGCATCATCTGTGACTATGCGGAGAAGAACCGGGCTGTTTCGCATCCGGCGGTCAGGGATGAGGACATCCTGGCCCTGCTCCGGAGAAGGCCCTGCACGGTCGAGGGCATTGCATCGGGGCTGGGTGTTCACGCGGTCGAGGTCCTCAAGCGGATCGACGCCCTGATCGCGGCGGGAACAATCCGCTGGGTTGTCTCCGACGGGAGAAGCGTGTACGCGAAGGCCGATTCCTGAATGCCGGATACGGCAGGGCGGTCCGCATCGGGACGGGTGTTGCGGACACGGTCCGATGCTCCGGTTTGGAAAGCAGTCGGGTCCTCTCCTGCTGCTGATGCTGGGAGGAGTTCCGGGGAAGGATAGGGATCATGAAGGAGATCGTGATCATCAGTGGCAAGGGAGGAACCGGCAAAACCAGCCTGGCCGCATCGTTCGCCGTGCTGGCGGACCGGCCGGTCATCGCGGACTGTGACGTGGACGCGGCGGATCTGCATCTGGTACTCTCGCCGTCGGTGAAAGAGCGGCACGCGTTTTACAGCGGTCGCGAGGCGGTCATCCGGCCGGAGGACTGCATCGGCTGTGGCATCTGTCTCGACGATTGCCGCTTTGAGGCCGTGATGAGAACGGAAGACTCCTCCGGCCGATCCGTGTTTGCCATCGATCCGGTGTCCTGTGAAGGATGCGGGGTCTGCGTCCGGTTTTGCCCGACGTCAGCCATCGATTTTCCGGAGCGGCTCTGTGGGGAGTGGATGATCTCCGAGACCCGCTGCGGCCCGATGGTGCACGCCCGGCTCGGCATCGCCGCGGAAAATTCGGGGAAGCTCGTTACGACGGTTCGTCAGGAGGCCCGCCGCATCGCGGAGGAGGAAAACCGGTCCCTGATCCTGGTGGACGGTCCCCCGGGGATCGGCTGTCCCGTCATTGCGTCCCTGACGGGGGCGACGGAGGTGCTGGCCGTGACGGAGCCGACCGTCTCGGGAGAGCACGACCTGGAGCGGCTGCTTTCGCTGACCCGTCATTTCGCCATCCCGGCGGTGGTCTGCGTGAACAAGTGGGACCTGAATACGGCGATGACGGAGCGGATCGAGGAGAAGGCGAGAGGGATGGGGGCCCGGGTCTCCGGCCGCATCCGGTACGACCGCTCCGTGACCACGGCCCAGCTTCAGGAGAGGGCCGTCGTGGAGATCGACGCCTCCTGTGTCGAGGACATTCGAAGAATCTGGGCAGACATTGCAGGGTAGGGGGAGAAGCCATGAGCCAACCGATTGAAATCACCATCCTCGTCGACAACCGGGCGGCCCCCGGACTGATGGCGGAGCACGGCCTCTCGCTCTGGATCGAGACGGGGGAGCGGCGCATCCTCTTCGATACGGGGCAGGGTGCGGCCCTGGTGCCCAACGCCTGGGCCCTTGGCGTCGATCTGGCCGGAACGGATATGCTGGTCCTGAGCCACGGGCACTATGACCACGTGGGGGGAATTCCCCAGGTCCTGCGAAGGGCCAGGAAGCTTGTAATATATTGTCATCCGGGTGTCGTTCTGCCCCGGTACGCCATTCGGGACGGAGCGGCAAGGGCGATCCACATGCCGAAGGACTCCTCGTCGGCCCTGGACCGATTCCCCCTGGAACGTCTTCACTGGATCCAGAACCCCGTGTCTCTTCCGGGAGATGTTGGTCTTACGGGCCCGGTGCCACGGGAGTCCGGATTCGAGGACACGGGGGGTGCGTTCTTCCTCGATCGTGAAGGCCGGCAGGCGGATCCGATCGAAGACGACCTCGCCCTGTGGATCCGGACGGACGAGGGGCTGGTTGTGTGCGTCGGCTGCTGCCACGCGGGACTCCTGAACACCCTGAACCGGGTGCAGAAACTGAACGGCGGAATGCGGATCCGGGCCGTCATCGGAGGATTGCACCTGCTCCATGCCGGCCGCGAACGCCTCGACCGCACCGTGGCTGCACTCCTCTCGCTGGATCCGGATCTGGTGATCCCCTGCCACTGCACCGGCGAACACGCGTCCGCCGTCCTGCTCGAAGCCCTGGGCAGCAAGGGCAGGCCAGGATCCGCGGGAATGCGATGCCGGTTTGAGTCCTGAAGAGATGTTTCTCTTGCAGAGCGCGGTCCTGTGTGGGATGATCCAATAATACAAACGGATAGATCCAGTTCACTCCATTCTGTTTCAAAAGAGATTTTCATTCACCGGTTACCATCCCTTTCAACCCTGAGCGAATTGTACGGAATCAGCAATTGAAAACCTTTCCTCGTGCGAAACGGGCTGAATGCCGTCCGTCGCAGGCAGGAAGAAAAAGGAGGCGGCGCACACCCATCCATAAATGAAAGGGGGGAAAACAGATGCAACTCTACATCATTCTCATGAATCTCACGGATCAGGGGATTCGCACCGTGAAGGATTCGACCCAGTTGATTGCAGAGGCAAAGAACGCCTTTGAAAAGAAAGGGGGAGTCGTGAAGGGCGTTTATCTGACCATGGGGCAATGGGATTACCTGGCCATTTGCGAGGCCCCCAGCGATGAGATCGCTGTCGATTTCATCCTGGGGCTTGGTGCCACAGGCAATGTCAGGACCCACACAATCAAGGCGTTCCTGCCGGAAGTGGTCAGTGAATTCAAGTTCAGCTTCTGAAAACTCGTGTCTGTGCAAAAGACCATGGTTTTCGGGAATGCCGGGGATGAAGATCTGCCGAGGCTCTGTGCGCCGCTCTCGACCGTCCGATCGTCCTCTGCCGTTCCGCCTGCCGCAAGGGATCTACGTTATGCGGATCAATCCATGGATGTCGTCGAGAGCGCGGTCCAGGTCGAAGCCGAACCGGGCAGCTGCTTCCCCGAGTGGCAGGAACAGAGCCTGGCAGTAGATGCAGGCGCCGGTCTCCTGTTCCAGCCTCTTGAACACGGCTTCCGTTTCCCGGTACCGGCTGATGATGTCGAGAATGACCGTCTCCGGCGTGATGGCCGTCGTTTCGTCTTTCATGCCGTATCCTTTGCGCGATGGTTTTCGGGAGAAGCTTCCAGCACGTGTCGCAGTGCCTGCGGGATGTGCCGGATCAGTTCCCCGATCTGGGTTGCCGGTGTGGGCCTTGCGAGCCGTCCGGCCAGGCGGTTTGTCCTCATGGCGGCTGGGGCTGCGTACCGGATGCTCATTCCCGAATCGATGAGAACGGACACAAGACCGGTCAGGGTGTCGCCCGTTCCGCCCATGGCCTCCATCGCTTCTTCGGCGTGACTGTCGACCGTCTCCAGGATTCCCTTTTCATCGGCCAGGTAATCCCTGGCCCCCTTGACAAGGAGATGCCGGGCCGCGTTGCCGTGCCGGTATGCCCGGGCGATCAGGTCGGGAACGCGGTTTTCCTCGTGGAGGATGAACCCCCTGGTGTAGAAAGGGTGGGGCGCCTCCTCGTCCGCCAGAAAGGCGAGCTCTCCCACGTCGGGCGTGAAGAGGTCGAAGATGGATGCCCGGCCGCTCATTTTGGCCACGTACATGAATCCAGCGTCGGCGATCAGCGTCGGCCGGGGGCTCATGGCTTCCAGGATGCCCTCCAGCCTGTTGTGCCAGTGAACAATGGGCTGCAGGTAGTGAAAAACGATGGTCCGGAAGGAGTTCCCGGGCAAGGCTGCGGTCATGTGCTGATAGAGACGGCGGCTTCCCTTGCCGGTTCCCGTATCGCCGGCGAGACAGACAAACGGCCCCGGTCTTCCCAGGGTATCCGCCGCAACTGCGGCGGCGGCGACGAGGGCGGGCGTTCCCCGGTTCACGTCGATCGTCACGGAGCCGATTTGAAGCCGTTCGCCGTCCATAACGGCCGTCCCTTCCGTGAGGGGGAAGGCGTCCGAGGGAACCGTTCCCATTATGCAGAGCATAGGCGCTTGACCTCCTCGAAGGCGAGCTGGAGCGCGTAACCGCAGAGCGTGTGCCCGATGTCCCGCGGATTTGGCGCATCGGCAAGTTTCTGTCCCACCATGGAAGCGGCCAGATAGGGAACATCGGGGCATCCGCCCCCGGACACGTTGACGATTGTGCCGTTTTCCCTGTCCACGGTGAGTTTCATGTTGGCAGCCCGGACCATGAGGTACCTGCCGAAATCCTTGACTTGAAAAATATTCACCGGCTCCAGGAGGGGACCGGTCACGGGTACCGTTTTCAGGGGCGGCAGTTTCGCCGCTTCGAGAATTCTGAGAATCTGCAGCTCCTCGATCAGGGGGAACTCGATCACCAGGTCGCACCCCTGCCGGACCTCCGGCGGGGGGCCCATGACGCGGATCTCCCACCCGCCCTTTTTCAGCAGGGTCTCCGCCTGGATGACCTCACCGGTGTTTTCAAACACGAGAATCCCCCGGTCCACCCGGTTGTCGGGGCCGGGGGATTCTTTTCGTGTCTGCTTTCCTTTCCAAAATGGAAAGAGGGCCACGGCGATCAGCCTTTTTTGATGGTGATGCTGTACGCGCCGCGGTCCTCGCTGATTCCGGCGACCGTCCATCCCTTGCCTGCCGCCGCCCGGGAAACGTTTTCCTTCGAGGCGTCGCTGTCGACCAGGACGGTCATCTCGGTCGAGGTCCCCGCCTTGATCTCGTCAAGGGTCATCAGGACGGGCTGGGGGCATGAAAGACCGCGGGCATCTACTGTTTTCGACATGTTTTCCTCCTTTTCAGGCAATCCTTTTTCTCATGGTGAAGCCGATGAACAGGCACACGGCAAGGCCGATGATGACCGCCGGCACTCCGTAAGGGCCGACGCCGGTGGGAGAGCTGGCCAGGCCGAAATTGTGGGCGATCGCGGCGCCGACGATCATTCCGACGACGAAAACGGCGGCGTCGCCGTCTCCCTCGCCGGCCAGGAAAAGCTGACGTCCCGGGCACCCGCCGGCCAGGCAGAACGCCAGGCCCGACAGGGCCATCCCGGCGAAGTTCCACAGGTGCATGGTATGGGCGACGGGCTGTCCCTCAAATCCCGGCTTGAACTGGCCGACGATGAGATTGACGACAAAAGCGGTTGCGATCAGGGCGATGAACCCCGACAGGAGATGCGTCTGCCGGAAGAGAACAAAATCACGAATGGCGCCCATCGTACAGAAACGGCTCCGCTGGGCGAGAATACCGATCACGAGGCCGATGCCGAGAGATACGGCCAGGGGCGCATGCATGGCTCCCGGACCCTTTGCGCTGTAGAAAAGAACCCCGCTTTTTGCTTCGCCGGGGACCTGGGGAAAGATCAGCAGCAGGCACAGCAGTCCGATCATGACGAGGGGAAGCATCCAGCCCGCCGTGTGGTGGGTCTGCTGGGTGCGGCCCAGGTTGTAGCCGCCTTTCAGGAACAGGGTGCCGATCCCGATGCCGACGGCGAGGCCCGCCAGGCCGAGAACGGCGTTCCAGTCGCCGCCGGCCAGACGCAGGGCCGCCCGCCAGGGGCATCCCAGAAATACCAGCGCCCCGATCATGGCGAACATGCCGAGGACGAACCGGACGATCGGCGCCGATCCCAGGCGGGGGCGAAATTCCTTGAACAGATACGCGGCAATGAGTGCCCCGAGAACGAAGCCGATGATCTCCGGGCGGATGTACTGCACCACGTCGGCCCGATGGAGGCCGAGCGCCCCGGCGATGTCTCGCTCGAAGCAGGCGACGCAGACGCCCATGTTGCCTGGGTTACCCCATTTCTGCAGGAGCGGAGCCAGTATGCCGATGAGGATGCCGACACCAATGATGCCCCACCGCCCCGCGAACAAATTCTTGATTCCGTTCACAAGCGATTCTCCTTTTCCATCTGATTTGTGCTGGGTTGGGTTGTGATGCCGCCCCGCAGGGTCATGCCGGAGGCGGATTCCACGGTTCCGGCATACCCGACTGCAGCGCGGCAGCCCGTCGATCCGATGCTCAGGGCATCGTCAACGGCGAGCTAAGGCGGAAGGCCACCCGAACGAGTGGTCGTGATTTTCTGGAAATGATCGGATGGGGTTGGATTTCGAAGATCCAATCAGGCCTCCCTGCCGTGCCTTGCCGCATTCCCCGCGGCATGACCGGGCAGGGGGCCGACCGGTTATGGGCGGAAAAGCGGAGGAGTGGCGTTTTCGGAGAACCGCCCGGGTTCTCTTTCAGCGCCTCAAATTAACGGGGTGAAAAACAATGGATGTTGCATCGATTTCTCTTTTCTGGGTGTTACGGCCTGCATTCTCCTTGAAAACCGATCCGGCGTACCTTCCTGCCGGCCGTGTTTCCGGTGGCGGAGAAATAGCACAAAAGGCGCGTAATGGAACCCCTTTCCCCTTCTCCGCTATGCCGCCGGGAAGGGGATCTCGCCCAGGGCCATCCGGCACAGGTCGGTCACGTAGATTTTCGTCAGTCCCCTGGCCGCCGCGGGCTTGCGGAGCACCCGGTCGCACATGGGGCAGAGGGTCACGATCGCCTCCGCCCCGAAGGCGACCGCGTCGTCGATATTCCGGGTGGCGATCTCCCGGGCCAGGTCCGGGTATACGCGGGCGAACGCCCCGGTGCAGCAGAGCGCCTCCTCCCGGTCGTACCGGCGGGCCACCCGCTCCACCCCGATCAACTCGAAGATCTCGTCCAGGAACGCGTCCTTGGCCGGGGTATACCGGGAGGCACAGGGTCGCTGGTAGGCGACCTTTTTGCCGAGGGGCGTGATCCGGTCCCGGTGGTCCCGAAGGAAGTTCCTCATGTACTCGTACAGGTGCATGTACCGGAACGGCGCCGTGATGCCGTAGTCCCGGATCTTCGCGTCCACCATCGCGTAGCAGTCGTCGTGGAGAAACACGATGTCCTTTCCCAGGGCTGCCAGGTTGTCGATGAACCGGCGGGCTTGCCGTTCCACCGGGCTTTCCTGGCCGATGTGGACGTAGCCGACGTAACAGAAATAATCGCCCCCCTTGACGAGGGTCAGCCCCTTGAACAACTCTCCGTCCAGCGCCCCGGGCGGGAGGCTGCCCTCCATGACGCAGATGGACAGGGCCGGCTTGTCGGCGTCTCCCGGGATCACCGATGCCGGGAGGGTCCCCGCGAGGGCGAACATCTGTCCTGTCTCCGGCGGTGCCGGGAAGGCCTTCCTTTCTTCCATGGCCCGCAGGATCAGGTCGAACGGGTCGGCCCCGGTGGGGCAGTATTCACGGCAGGCGCAGCAGGTGACGCAGCGGTGCAGGATCTCCGCGTCCCTGCCGTCCATCAGGGCCTGAATGTTCGCCGCCGCCTTCTCACGGTCGTACTCGACGTACAGGCACCGGGCCAGGCAGTCGCCGCACAGATCGCACTTTGAAGCATCCCACATGAATTCTTCTCCTTTTCCCATGCCGCAGGGACGGTCTTGACGTCCCGGCGGCTTCAGCCATCGCCCGGCGGCCCGGCGGGGCAATCCGCCGGGCCGCATCCCGCGGTTTTCTTTCTCGGGAGATACTTCCTGCCGTTACGCCGTGAACGTGAGCTTCGTTCCCGACATGTTCAGGATGAAGGCTTCCTTCATCTCCTTCTCCATCTCCATGATGGCCTTCCGGCCCGTGCAGTGGGTGGGGATGACGTAGGCGGGGTTGATCTTCTTCAGCTCCTCCGTGGTCCGGCCGATGATGGGCTCGAAGAGGGGGCCGCTCAGGTGGAAGCCCCCCATGACCACATGGACGGGCTCCACGCCTGTTACCTCCCGGGCATAGAGGACCGTGTTGACGATGCCCGAGTGGGCGCAGCCGGAGAGGATCACCAGCCCTTTGCCCTTCACGTTCATGACGACGGAGGTATCGTCCTCGATGGCGTCCCATTTCTCCTCGCCTCCCTCCTGGCAGAAGGCGATGGGGAACCCCTTCTCGAAGTCCGTCCGCCGGGGGACCTCGCCCAGGAACAGGATGTCCCCGTCCAGGAGGGGCCGCGGCTCCTTCGACTCCACGACCTTCAGCCCCGCCTTTTCGACGGTTTCACGGTCGAACTTCGGGAAGTGGATCTTGAACTCCGGTGCGATCTTCAGGTAGCGGGGCTTTTTAAAGACCGATGGGTGGACCGTCAGCTCGAGCCCCTTCTTCCCGATCATGGCCGTCATCTCATGGAATCCCCCCGTATGATCCGAGTGCCCGTGGGAGAGGGTAATGGCCTCCACCTGGGACAGGTCGGCCCCCAGGACACGGGCGTTGTGGGCTGCCCCGATCTCGGAGAAGCCGAAGTCGAACAGGAGCGTCCGGGTCCGGTCTCCCGTCGTGGTCTTCACCAGGGCGGAGAAACCATGCTCCGCCAGGATGGAGCTCTTGAACTCCATGTCCTTGAGGGCCGTGGCGCGGCTCACCACCGCGGTGTTGTCCATGGCGGTGATTTCGATGTAGTTGTCCTGGAGGGTGAGGATCTCCACCCGGTCCACTTCGTTGATGGGGATGGTCTTGCTCATCGGATGCTTCTCCTTTTCCAAATGATGATATCGCGGGGACGGATACGATGCCTCCATCCCGTTTTGCGAAACAGCAGGATTCCGAGACGATCAGCCGGGGGACCCGCTTCAGGCGGGCTTGTCCTCCGGCAGGGTCTCGCCCAGGGCAAGGCGGCACAGGTCGCTGATCATGTAGTTGGCCATGCCGGCCCCTTTGGCTTTTTTGCTCAGGGTCCGAAAGCACATGGGACAGAGGTACAGCATGGCCTCGGCGCCATGGTCCTTTGCGTCGGCGATGTTCCGGTCCCGGAAGGGCTCGAAGTTCTTGCCCCGGGGGAAGAGCTTCAGGTTCGGTCCTGCCAGCTCGACGCCGCAGCAGATGGCGTCGATCCCGTCGTACTGCCGTTTCACCCGCTCCACGCCGATGATGTCCAGGATTTCATCCAGGAAGGGGTCCTTTTCCGGGGTGTACCGGGAGGCGCAGGGCCGCTGGTAGGCGACCTTCATGTTCAGGGGCTTCACATCCCCTCTGTGCTCCTTCAGGTAGTCGCGGAGGTACTCGAAGATGGACACGGGGCGGAAGGGGAGCGTGACGCCGAACTCCGGGGCCATGCCCTTCAGGACGGCGTAGCAGTCGTCGTGAACAAAAACGATTTCCTTCGCTCCGGAGAGGGCGAGGTTGTCCACGAGAGCCTGGAGCCTGTCCCGCATGATGGACTCGTCCCCCATGTGGGCGAAGAGGACATTACAGAAATAATGGCGCCCCTTCAGAAGGGGAATCCCTTCAAAGAGCCTTCCATGGAGGGCCCAGGGCATGCTGCCTTCCATGACGCAGAGGGACATGACCCGTTCGGCGGGAGCGATGGCCTTGGGCGTTCCCTCCGCCTTGAAGCGGTCGGCCATCTGGGCCTTCAGGGCGGGATCGGTGAAGTTCCCCGCCTCCTCCATCTTCCGGAGGATCAGGTCGAAAGGCCTCGCATCCCGGGGGCAGTATTCGTTGCAGGCGATGCAGGTGACGCAGTCGTAAAGCCAATCGGCCTTTCCCTCTTCCACAAGTTTCCGGAACGCCGCCGATCCGCTTTCCTGGTCGAAGGGCAGGTAATGGCACCGCGCCAGGCAGTCTCCGCAGAAATCGCACCGATCTTCATGAAACATGGTTGCCTTCCTCCTTTTCTATTCCATGGCGTTTCAGCTTTTCGCTGTCACTATGACTCTCCGTTTGCCGCTGGCACGAAACGCCGGTCCGACCGGAGGGTGGCGGCGTTTTCGGCCCTGTTCTCCAGCCAGCCCGTCTTCTCCGGGGACCTGACGTCGAAGGCCGGCACGTAGGGCTTGATGTCCAGGAGCGGTGTCCCGTCGACCATGTCGACATCCTCGATATGGAGGATGTTTTCCTCGACCCGGACCAGCCGGACGACCGACAGGCCGATGGCGTTGGGGCGCCGGGGTGCCCGCGTCGAGAAGACGCCCCGGATCCGGTTGTCCAGAAAGGGCTTCACATGGAGATTGTATCCTTCGGAGAGGTGGAATGCGTAAACCAGGTGGATGTATGAAAAGCCTTCGAGGTCTTTCAGGCCCTCCCGATAGGCCGGATCGATCACGGCCCGCCCGGGGATCCCTTTTGCGCCAGTCGGCTGGATGGGCATGTCGGCGAGGTCGGAAAACGGTGAATGGATAATTCCAATAGGTCTGTATGCCAGAAGGTCCGCCATGGATCATGAATCCTTCATCGTTATCATGGGAGTACCCGCTTCACGTCGTTCTTCCTCGCTTCTGCGAGGCTCCGGAGGGCCCTGCGAAGGGTTCTCACGGCCAGGAGTGCGCAGTGGCGGGAGTCTTCCGGCAGTCCGCCCAGGTGTTCCAGGACGGCCTCCGGGTCGATCCGTACGCACTCCCAGAGCGTTTTCCCCGTCACCATCAGGGTTACGGCGGAGGCAGAGGCGATGGCCGGCGTGCAGCCGTCCGTCCGGAAGGACGCGCCGGTGACCCGCCCGTCGGTTACAAGCAGGAATATCTCCACGGTGTCTCCGCAGGGGCCTGTATATCTGGCATACCCGTCGGGATCCGCCAGGGATCCATAGTTTCGGGGACTCGTCCCGTAGTCGAGGACCCGGTCGGAAAAATCCGTTTCGTGCCCCTCATGCCCGGCGATCGGGAAGAGGGGACCTTTTCCCGGCATGGCTGAAGTCATCGTCTAGAAGCCGCGGCCCTCCTTCAGTGATCACACAGGTTGATTCCCGTTGCCAGGCTTCCCGCCAGCCAGGCCTCGGCGAGCCGCTCCGGCTCCTCCGACGGGGCGCCGACGACGACCTGGATTCCCTTGGACGCGAACAGGTTCTGTGCCCGCGCTCCCATCCCGCCCGCGATGATCACGTTTGCCCCCTGCTCCTGCAGCCATGCAGGCAGAACGCCCGGTTCGTGGGGAGGCGGTTCGAGGTCCGTGCGGCGGACAACGATTCTCTGGTCCCGGTCGGCCTCCAGAAGGGCGAAGGTGTCGCAGTGGCCGAAGTGGGCGCAGAGCCGGCCTCCGCTTATGGGAATGGCGATGGTGATGTTTGCGCTCATGAAAACTCCTTTCCTTGCCGCTCCATCAATGGAGCCGGGTTTTTTCCTTCAGGTCGAGAAGCAGCCCGATGATCGGCTGGAAGGCCACGGCCGCTTCGGTTCCGCTGTAATGGTAGACGAAAGGCGTGCCGCTGTCGGAGGCCTCGACGATCCTCGGATCGATGGGAATGCGGCCGAGGAAGGGGACACCCATGGATCTGGCCATGTTCTCCCCGCCTCCCCGTTTGAAGATGTCGATGACGGTCTTGCAGTTGGGACAGACAAACCCGCTCATGTTTTCGATCACCCCCAGGACGGGCACCTTCACTTTCCGGCAGAAGTCGATGGATTTGCGGACGTCCGACAGGGAGAGATCCTGGGGAGTCGTGACGATGAGGGCCCCGCTGCTGTCCGGGATGAGCTGGGCCACCGAGAGGGGCTCATCCCCGGTTCCCGGGGGGAAATCGATGATCATGTAATCCAGGTCGCCCCAATCGACATCGGCCAGGAGCTGCTTGATGACGCCCATCTTCAGCGGGCCTCGCCAGATGACGGCGGAGTCCTGTTCGGGCAGGAGGAAGCCGAGAGAAACAACCTTGAGGTTCTCCCCATAAACGGCAGGCGACAGTCTGGCGCCCGGGGTCATCGGCGGCGGTCCCTCGATGTGCAAAAGCCTGGGAATGCTGGGTCCATGAAAATCCACATCCAGCAGCCCCACCTTTTTTCCCTCCAGTGCCAGAGCCACGGCCACGTTTGCGGCCACGGTGCTCTTCCCGACGCCGCCCTTTCCCGACAGAACCATGACCTTGTGGCGGATCCGCATCATCTGCTTCCGCAGCCGCTCGTCCATGTCATTCGATGCCTGCTTTTCGGTGATTTGTTTTTCGCTTCCCCCGCAATTCTGCATGCTGCTGTGTCCTCCTTCGGTTTGTATCCTTACTTTCATCCTGTGGCGGCGGATTTCTCCCTGCCGGCCGATGCGCCTCCTTGCTCCCTCTGTCTGCCGTTTTTGTCAACCCTGTTTTCGATTCTGCATGCCAGCGGTCCCGTCCGGCGGGACCTCCCCCGCCGTGGACAGCGCGGGGGAGGCTTGAGGAGGAAGGATGCTGCGAAATCGGAAGAGGGACACAAGGATGACGGTCATGAATCCGGCTTCTCAGCGCAAACGCGTCGGCTTCGGCATGGCGCATCACGTTTCCCGGTTGCAGATCGGCATCCGGGAAGGCGGTAACACTCCCGGTCCAGCCTGTCCTCTCGGAAGGCGTTGACGACCTCTTCCACGGGCCCCCGGACAAAGGAGACCAGCCGAATGCCTGAGGCCTCGACCCGGTGAGCAATGGATCTCGAAAGGGCGCCGCAGATCAGGACTTCGATCCCGAGATCCTTGAGGTGATCCGCGCGGTGGAGCGGAGAGAGACCCTTCGGGAATTCCATCCGTTGAACCCGGTCGCCCCCGGGCAGGCTCTCTATCAAAACGATCTCATCAGCCGCGTCGAAAACGGTGGCGACGCGGCCGTTCCAGAACGGAACGGCAATCTTCATGGTCTTTCCTCGCAGGTCTCTTATCAGCAATTGTGCCAGAGGCGACCGGAACAGGATAAAAGATTGGAATAACTTGAAAGGCGGTGCATGGGGGAAAACAAGTACCCTGGAATGGGTCGCGTTTCTGCAACCCATTCCAGGGCGGTTCATTGCGGATCTGCACTCATGGAACGGTCAGGAGCGCTCCGGACCGGCGGGCTGAATGCCTGTAGAGGCTTCCTGTCTACTTTTCAACCGGTGCCGCGGGGTCGGCCATCCACTCCTGGGTTGAGCCGTCATACAGGCGGATGTTGCGATAGCCGAGGAGTTCCCTCAGGAGGAAGGCCCAGGTGGGGCAGCACTGTCCCACGTCGCAATAGGTGACGACCTTCCTGGATAGATCCTTGCCGATGGCGGCCTCCGCGATGGCGGCCAGCTCCTCGCGGGTCTTGAACGTCCCGTCCGCGTTGAAGGCGCAGGACGTGGGCATGTTGATCGCTCCCGGGATGTGGCCTGCCCGGGGGATGCAGTCGAGTTTCTTCCTTCCGGAGAAGATTTCCGGCTCCCGGACATCAAGAAGAAGGACCTGTCCCATGTGGGTCTTTACATATTCCTTGTCGGCAATGAAATCGTGCCGGAGTTTTGCCGTGAAGGGTTTCGGTACGGGCTTCCCGGGCACGGTCGTCAGTTTCCTCTTCTCCCGGATCCAGGCATCGATTCCTCCGTTCAGAAGCGCCACGTTCGAAATCCCGGCATACTGGAGTGTGCAGGCCACCCGGGCGCTCTGGTAGCTTTCCACGGGGGAGGCGACACTGCCCGTGACGACCACGAGGGAGTCCGTGCCGATGCCGACCTCGGAGATCATTTCCTGTAGATCGTCCAGTTCCGGGACCTCAGAGTACAGCTCCCCCTTTTTATAGGCCCAGGCGCGGAAAAACGAACTGACGGCCTTCGGGATATGGCCCGCTTTGTAATCCTCGACTTTTCTCACGTCCAGAATGATCAGCCGCGGGTTGTCCAGGTTGGCTTGAAGCCACTCCGTCGAGACGATCGGCGGGATGTCCCGTGCTTCCGCTGGAGCGGTGAATGCAAGCAGAAGGAAGACCAGCGGAAGGGCTCTTAAAAAAATTCTCCTGTTCATGATCCTCCTCCTTTCCTGGGTGAAACACCCCATACATAGACTAACACATTATGTGCCACAGTTCCATCCCGTCCCCGGAAGCCCGCAGCAGGCGGAAGAGCGGGTTGAGTGCCGGTCGCAGCTCCAGCCTGTTCAGGCAATGACTCCGCCGTGAGTTGCATTTATGCAACCCGGCCGTCCGACCCCGGACGATCGGGAGGGTGGATATCGAGTGCCCGCATCTTCCGGAAGAGGGTGCTCTTGTGAATGCCGAGCTGCCTCGCCGATTTGATCCGGCTCCATCCGTTCCGTTGGAGGACGCTCATGAGAAATGCCGCCTCCATCTGTTTCATCGACAGGGGCTCCGCGGGTACCCCCGTGAGCCCTCCCGTTTCCCGGGCCCAGAGAAATTCAGGCAGGTGCTGAAACAGGATCGGACCCTCCTTGCAGAGGATGAAGGACCGCTCGATGATGTTCTCCAACTCCCGGATGTTGCCCGGGAAACCATGGGACATCAGGCAGGCCGTTGCTTCGTCTGACAGGCCCGGGATGTCCCTGTTCTGAAGGGCGTTCATCTGGCGGATGAAGTGGTCCGCCAGGAGAGGAAGGTCTTCCATCCGCTCGCGGAGGGGCGGCAGGACCAGGCGTACGACGTTGATCCGGTAATAAAGATCCTCCCGGAACTTCCCCTCCCGGACCAGGTCCTCCAGCCTCCGGTTAGTCGCGGCGATCATCCGGGCATCCGCCGGGACAGCCTCCACCGATCCGAGGGGCTCGTACATCTTTTCCTGGAGCACCCGGAGCAGCCGGATCTGCATTGCCGGGGAGATGTCGCCGATTTCGTCCAGGAACAGGGTTCCCTTCTCTGCTCTCCGGAAGCGCCCGGGCTTGTCCCGCCTGGCGTCTGTGAATGCACCCGCCTTGTAGCCGAACAGCTCCGACTCCAGGAGGGTGTCCGGCAGGGCGCCGCAGTTGACCGCGACGAAAGGCCCGTTTTTCCGGGGGCTCAGGTTGTGGATGGCCCGGGCGAAAAGCTCCTTTCCCGTTCCGCTCTCGCCCTCCAGGAGGACCGTGCTGCCGCTCGCGGCCACGTCGGGGAGGATGTCGAACAGGCGCTGCATTTGCGGATTTTTGGAAAGAATGTCTTCGCAGGAGTATTTCCCCCGGATCTTCTTCCTCAGGTCTTCTTCCACGCTGGTGTCGCGAAAGGTCTCAACGGCACCGATGGTGTTCCCGGCCTCGTCCTTCAGGATGGCCGTCGAAATGCTGATGGGAATCCGGCGGCCCGCCGCGGTGATGATCCGGATCGTCCGGTTGATGATGGGCCTTCCGGTTTCCCGGGTCTGCTTGAGAAGGCAGTTTTTTTCACAGATGTCAGCCTTCAGGACCTCCCTGCAGAGCTGACCGACGGCCTCCTGGCGCGAAACCCCGGTGATCTGTTCGGCCGCCCGGTTAAAGCTGGTGATCCTCCAGTCGTGATCCACCGTGAAGACACCATCGGCGATGGAGTCGAGAATGATGTTTCCGGCCCTGGCCGTTGCGAAGATCGGTTTCATGAGCATGCCGTTTCGAGAGGAGTGCTTCCATCATAAGGAATCTCCATATGGTTTTCAACCGCTGATGCTTTTGCTGCGGCTTTTTCCGGTTTGATTTTCGGATGGGAGAAACGCGTGCGACCGGTGCGGGACGGAGTTTATCGCCGGGAATGGTGCAGGTGGCGGGGGATAAGAAAAATCTGTCCGGGACGGCGTCCGAAGCGTCGTCCCGGACGGCTGGGAGTTATTTCGCCTGCCCGGGAATCTTCATCTGAAACTTCACGTGGCAGTCGAGGCAGTACACTTTAGACGGACCATGGGCCTTGTGGCAGACGGTGCAGGCGATATCCCCCAGGTGGGACTTGTGGGGGTTCCGGTCCTTGAAGTCCTTGGGTTCCGTTTTCTGGGCCAGTTTCTCCATCGGACCATGGCAGGTCAGGCAGCGGGCGTTTTCCACCGTGTCGTCCGGTTTTGGCAACGCCTTGCCGTGGCAGCTGGCGCATGCCACACCCTTGTCGGCATGGAGCTTCGCCGTGTATTCCTCCTTGGCCAGCGTACTGTAAATCTCCTTAAGCAGGTCCATATCCTCCCGGGTCGGGGCTCCCCAGCTTCCCTTCACGCCGACCAGTCCGAAGCTCTTTCCGGGCGTCCAGGCGTGGCATGTCAGGCAGTCGAGGCTGCCCTTCGGGGGGATGTGGCCGGTGTGAATCTTGACGGAGAAGGGACGCTTCTTCGCCTCGCCGCTCATGTCGGGGGAGTGGCACGCAAGGCAGGCCGCCAGGTCTTTTCCCGTCACGGGGGGGTGGGTCTTTCCGACGACGGCCTTCAGGTCCGCGTGGCAGGAGCTGCATGAGACTCCGGCTTTTTTTGCCGCCCCGTCGGCGTTTCCCGCGGGCAGGGCGAGAAGGATCGCCAGGAGTGCCGGCAACAGGAACAGCAGATAATATTTCTTCTTCATGGGTGACCTTCCTTGGGAAAGGGGAGCCCGCGGGGAATCCCCGTGCGGGCTCCCCTGCAAGGGGGTTCGTTTACGCCTTGACGGCATTCACACCGGCCACGCGGCCGAAGGACACGCAGTCGGCAATGGCGTTGCTTCCGAGTCGGTTCGAGCCGTGGACGCCGCCGGCCACTTCGCCGGCCGCAAGGAGCTTCGGGATCACGGCGCCGAAGACGTCGATGACCTGGGCCATCGGGTTGATCCGGATGCCTCCCATGCAGTGGTGGACGGCGGGCCATTGGGCGACGGAATAGAAGGGGCCCTCCACCAGGGGGATCATGACTTTCGTCATGGACTTGTTGAAGTCGGGGTCTTTTCCCGTTTCGATGTACTTGTTGTGGTCATTGACAGTCTTCTCCAGGGCGTCCGCCGGGATGCCGAGCTTGCCTGCCATCTCGCGGATGGAGGCGGCCTCGATGAACCGGCCTTTCTTCAGGCCCGCGTCCACTTCCTCGTAGGAGCCGCCCATCTTGAGGACCATGGCGCGGTTGAAGATGCTCCAGGTGGGCTTCATGCTGGCGCCCATGTTGATCTGCGCGAAGGCGCAGACATCGCGCCGCTCCAGCTCGTTGACGAAGCGCTTGCCCAGCTTGTTGACGTAGACGATGCCGTATCCCGGGCCGTTGAAGGGATACACCGCCGGGGTGTCGAGGATGCTCGTCTCGGGTTCTGCGAAGGGGTAAAGCTGGATGAAGTTCATCTGGAGGGTGTCGGCGCCGATGGCCTGGGCGAAGCGGATCATCTCGCCCGTCGCCCCCGGGTGGTTGGTACAGCCGAAGGCGGCCACCAACCGTGGGTTGTGGGCCATCCGCATCTTGAGGTCCCGGCTGAATCCGCCGGAGGCGAGGATGAGGGCCTTGGCGGCCTTGATGTTCAGGGTCCGCCGTCCGCGCTTGACTTCCACGCCGAGGACCGGGCTCTTCGGATCGGCGTCCTTCCGCCAGATCCAGGTAACTTCGGAATTAAGGACCATCTTGGCTCCCCGCTTCTCGGCGATTTTCCGGAGCGCCTCGGTGTATTCACGCCCTACGCCGGCGACGGCCGAGTGGGTCCGATAGGCGGTGTGCCCGCCGGCCCGGGTGACCGTCGGACGAATTTTCGCTCCGCCCTCGTCGATCATCCAGTTCAGGGCGTCGGCGGCGCCGTTGGCCATGACCGCGACCAGTTCGGGAATGTTGTAGTAGTCGCCCCCCTTGAGGGTGTCGTTGATGTGCTGCTGCGGGCTGTCCTCACCCAGGTTCAGCTTCTGGCGATAATGGAATTCGCTGTCCCAGGCCGCATAGACGCCGCCGTTGATGATGGAGTTTCCGCCGTAGGTGGGCATCTTCTCCAGGACGACGACCTTCGCGCCCTTTCCCGCAGCCTCTGCCGCCGCCGCCAGTCCGGCGAAGCCGGAGCCGATGATGACCACATCCCACGTTTCGTCCCACTTGGTCGGGAGTTTCTTGATCATTGCTTCCGCCGAACCGGGGACTCCCATG
The DNA here is from genome assembly GCA_035363115.1 of Syntrophales bacterium. Classification (NCBI taxonomy): domain Bacteria; kingdom Pseudomonadati; phylum Thermodesulfobacteriota; class Syntrophia; order Syntrophales; species Syntrophales bacterium. The sequence continues at coordinate 216,970 of DAOSEM010000005.1, forward strand.
TTGAGGGCGAGGCCGCTGGCCGCCGCCGCACCCATCGCAACGGCACCCTTGAGAACCGAACGCCTGCTTACGCCCTTGGTCCCTGTCGCTTCCGTGTCTTCACGCTTCATCATTCGCTTACCTCCTTGCATAGACATGGGGTGGTTCTTTTTACCCTGTGGAGCCGGTCACTCGACCGCATTCCACCGCCGATTCCCACCATGAATCGGGGCGGATCGACGCAGTGGCGTCTCGATCCGCTGCCTGTCTTGTTGTTTCGTATGGGTTCCGGTGTGCCTCCTTTCCGTGTCTGGTCAGGGTTTCCTATTTTAAAAAGGGTTGAGGGATTCGCAACAGAATCTCCCGCGCCCGTTTCAACTGCGCTTCGATCCAGGGAAGGATGCCCCCGGCGAAGGCCCGGACGTCCCGGTCCTGTCCCTGTTCCGCCTCCTTCCGGTAAAGGCGCTCGCTCTTTTCATGTTCGTCGATCATGAGGCTGACATACTGGCGGTCAAAGCCCGCCCCCTGCTCCCGGGAGAGATAATCCAGCGTCCGGCCCTGCAGCGGATCGAGCATGATGTCGATGGAAATCCCTTTTTTCTGTGCCAGGGAGATGAGCTTGTCCTGAATGTTCTGATTCTCCAGGATCATGTCTTTCCCGAAGTTCCGGATGTCTCCTCCTGCGGCCTGCATCCGGGCGAGGTCTCCCAGCGATATCTGCCAGAGGCTGTCTTTTGCCGCCTGCAGGAGAAACGAGCGGTCCGGCTCCGGGAAAGGATTGCCCCGATCCTGGGCGAAGGCGATGCCGAATATCATGAGGACCGGAAGCATGCCGTAAATGATCCATCTTGCCGTTCCGACGATCTTCATCGTTCTTCCTTTCCAAAGGCCCGGCGGCCGGAAGGAGGCGTCTCCTTCCGTCAGTACGGGGCTGAATGCGACCGGTGTGACTTCCAGTTCTCCGTGAATGCCCGGGCCAGTTCCGGTGAGTCCATGATCAGGAGGTTTTCGCCGTTCATCTCGTCGGAAGACGTGGAGAAGTTCATCGACCCCGTGATGACCGTCCGGCCGTCGATGACGATCACCCGGTCGTTGGCGGTGGCGTGTGCGCCGTCCAGGAAGACGGGGACGCCTGCCTGGACCAGCTGCACGGCCGGTGTCAAGCCTTCCTGGCGCTCCGATTTGTCGAGAATGACCTGAATCCGGACGCCCCGCTCATGGGCGTCCAGGAGGGACCGGGTCATGGAGGGACTCAGGAGGGTGTGGGCCTGGACCAGGATCTCCGAGCGGGCGCCGTCCAGGACCTGAATGATCCCCGCTGTGGCGCCTCCCCGGGGGCTGAAAAAAACTCGGACCGGCGTGTCCTTTCTGAGGATCAGCTCCGCCGCGATGGCTGTCCCGGGACCGGCAATGCATGCGATGACAAGGAAAAGCAGGGGTTTCCGCAGGTGAGAGCGGCGAGGGGCCGGTCTTGGATAGCGGCTCATGCGAAACATGGCACGTCCCAGGAGCGAAACGGCATAAATCCGTTCCGGCAGGATTGTGATCGGTGGTGGACGAAAAACCCAGGAGACGCTTCGAAAGAAACCGGAAACCGCCTTTGAAGTTCCGACACGCTTGACGCGCGAAATTTATACTACATTTTCAAAGACAATGGCAGATTTTTTTCGGTTCCTCCGGATCGCCGCTGTTGCCGGCCGGGAGCCGGGTCCACGTTCCGTGCCGGCCGCATCTCTTTCAGGCTTTTCGACCCTGCGGGAATCAGAATGCCGGAACCGCCGCCGGCGGACAATGGGGACAACCCCTACTTTTGCCGGGGAGAAGCCCCGATACGGGTCGCCCCCGGTATCCGGAAAGTTGTGAATCCCGGCGTTTGACACGGGAGAACCGGTTTGTTAATATCACCTCACATTGATCAACCACCGTGAGGGCCCTGCCATGCGATGGCTTTTCAAACCGTTTTCGATCTGCCTGCCCTTGATTTTTTTTACGGCCCTGGCCGCCCATGCCGCCCAGACAAGCTCCTGCGTGACCTGCCACACCAGTCCGTCGATCATGAAGTCCATGGTCAAGCCCCCCTCTCTGGAAGCCGCGGGGGAGGGGTGAGCGGGAGCGCCTCCGCCGGTCAAGGCGGAAGAATATTATAAAGGGTACGTGGTGGATAAGAACCTCGTCGGGAAGGACGTCCACCTGAAGCTTCCCTGCAAAGTCTGCCATCAGGGGGATGACAGCATTGTATCCAAGGACAGGGCGCACAAGGGCCTCGTCAGGAAACCCTCCGACAACCTTCAGAAGTGCGCCATGTGTCACCGGAAGATCACGGAGACCTATGCCAAATCCCTTCACTACACCTCGGCGGGCCAGCGGGAAGGAGTCAAGCCGCGCTTCTCTCCAGCGGAGTTTAAGGTCTTCGAGGAAAAAGTTTTTGAGAAGTCCTGCCGGAGTTGCCATGCCTCCTGCGGTGACTGCCACGTCAAGTCGCCGCCTGTTTCCGGGATCAGCCTGGGATTGATTAAAGGCCACAAGTTCGTGAAGAAGGACGAGGGAAGGACCTGTGCGTTTTGCCACGGGGGCCGGGTGTATCCCGAGTTTACCGGCGAGTTCGGAGGCTCGCCGGATGTGCACTACCAGAAGGGGATGATGTGCATGGAGTGCCACAAGAAGGCGGAAATGCACGGCGACGGGACTGCGTACAGGAGCAAGCAGGAGGTGAAGGATCGGCCGGCCTGCACGAACTGCCACAAGCCGGCGAAGAGTCCCAGGTTGTACGTCCAGGCGTCACATGAGGGGCACAGCGACAAGGTGACCTGCTACGGCTGCCATTCCTCCGGACAATACAGGGACTGCAGCGATTGCCACGACGGTCACTCCAAGTCGTCATCCGCCTTCCGGCTGGGCCTTAGCCCCCGGGACCCGAAACGCCTGACGACCCTGCGGCTGATTCCCACCGTCCGCAACACATTTGCTCCAGCCGGCATCAAGATGGAGCATTTCGACGCGCTTCCCAACTACTGGGACAGCCCGGTCCACAACATCCGGAAGCGGACGGACCGGACCCGGAACTGCGACGCCTGCCACGTGGAGAAGGCGGGCTTCCTGACGAAGGAGCAACTGATCAAAGATGGCTCCCTGGCCAACCAGGGACTGATCTGTCCGATCAGGCCGATCAAGCAGTAAAAATTGCATAAGGAGGATGACCGATGAAGAGAAGGAGCGTGCTGTTGGCCGTCGTGATGGCTGCCCTGCTGCTGCCCCTGGCGGCCTGGGCCCAGGTTCTGGATCCCATCGTAACAACCGACTGGCTGGAGAAGAACCTGGCAAACCCGAAACTGGTGATGCTGGACCTCCGGAAGGTTGAGGAATACAAGGCCGGCCATATTCCCGGGGCGGTCAATGCCTTTTACGGGACCTGGGCGATCAAGAAGGGGGAGCTCCTGAATGAGCTGCCGCCGCCGGATGATCTGGCGGATGCAATCGGCGGAGCCGGGATCGGGCCGGACTCCTGGGTCGTCCTGATTGGAAAGACCGCGGCGATGCCCGACCGGTTCGACATGACCCGGGTGGCCTGGACCCTGAAGTACATGGGCGTCGACCGGGTGGCGATCCTGGACGGCGGGCAGGACAAGTGGGCAAAAGAGAAAAAGGCGCTTTCCCAGGACATGGTGAGGCCTAAGGCGAAGTCCTTCAAGGCAAAGGTGAACAAGGGGCTCTTCGTCTCCAAGGCGTATGTCGCGGACAAGCTGGGGAAGGCCGTGATCGTCGACGTCCGCGGCCCTGCGTTTTTTGAAGGAAAGGAAAAACTGCCCTTCGTTCCTAAGCCGGGGCGCATCAAGGGCGCCGTGAACCTGCCCGTGGCAGCGATCTTCACGCCGGAGGGGCTCTACAAGCCGAAAGATACCCTGGCCGCTCTTGCCTCGAAAACCGCGGGGCTGGATCTCGACCGGGAGATCATCCTCTATTGCGACACCGGCAAGACCTGCACGTCCTGGGCCTTTGTCATGTCAACCATGCTGGGCTACAAGGATGTGAAGATCTATGACGGCTCCTTCATGGAATGGTCGAAGGATCCTTCCGCTCCCATGGAGCCGTAAACTCGCTGTAGAAAAGCCCGTCCGCCCCGGCCGGGACGGACGGGCCTTTCAACCCCCGATCATGGGAGCGGATCCGCCGTTCGCGCCGCTCTCCCCGTTTGATGGAATGGGAACCGGATCATGAAGCAGCCGACCGCATTCCAGGTATCTCCTGTCACGGCCGTCCTCCTGTTCTGTGCACTGGTGTTCATTCTGACCGCGGCCCCCCCGGCGTGCGCCCGGATGCATCCGGACGTCTGGCTGAGAAACGAGCAGGGCGACCGGATCACCCCCTCCGAGAATCGGGCGGACGCCTACAGTCCGAAGCGGACCTGCGGAGCCTGCCACAACTACGACACGATCACCTCGGGGTACCATTTCCAGCAGGGCTTCGACGAGATGAGCGACCGCCACGATCCGAAGAGGCCCTGGATCCTCTCCCCGGGCATGTTCGGGAACTGGTCTCCCTTCGCCGCCGCCGGACGGGTCGCCCGGAAGGCGAACGGCAGTGCACGGGAGATCGACCTGTCCACGTACGACTGGATCGGCGGTTACGGGAAGCGGAACCGGAAGGCCGGCGTCGAGTCCGTGGCCTGCGGCTGGTGCCATCCCGGAGGCGGTCCCCTCGAGTACGGACGCCGTGCCGACGGACGCCGCAACCTGACGGCGAGTCATATCGAGGCGGAGCGGTCCGCGAAGGCCCCTCTCGACGGTGACTACTCTTCCCACCTGACACCGGACGGCCGGAGCCATTTCCGCGAGAGCGGCGTCCTGGAGGCGGACTGCCTGATCTGTCACCGGAAAAACTACCGGTTCGACGACCGGATCGAGCAGATCAACCGCCGGAACTACCGCTGGGCCGCCACGGCGGGCGGCGGCCTCGGGAAGGTAAGCGGTTCCGTCTTCGCGTATGCCGCCCCCGGGGCGGGACCGGAATCAAAGGCCTTTCTCCAGGGAACATGGAACTTCACGAAACGGCCCGTTACGGATTATTCCTGGGGCGACGGGCGTCTGTTCACAAAGGACGGCCGTCTTCGAGGATCCGTCCTTTCCCGGGCGGTAGAGCGGGACAACTGCCTGGCCTGTCACCGCGATGGAGACGCCAAGAACACCGGAACGATCAACCATGCTTCCCATGACGTTCACGCCGCGGCGGGTCTCCGCTGCACCGACTGCCATCCCCTGGCGGGGAAATCCAGGACGGAGCGGCTCCGGCACCAGATCGCCAAGGGATGGAATCCGGCGGTGTCCGTCCGGAACGACCTGGACGGGCGGGACATGAAAACCTGCGCCGCATGCCATTATGAAGGGAAGTACAGGCCTTCCCGGTCTGGAATGCCCACGGCGGCCAGGGATCCGCAAGGCACGCACGAGAAAAAGTTTCCCCGGGGCTCCTTCCATCTTTCCCTCATCGCCTGTACGGGATGCCATGCCGCGGAGCGGCCCGCCCGGGGACTGGCGATGCTCGACATGAGCACCGGCCGGGAGTCCGGGTTCACGGCGGACGCGTTCGACCTTGCCCTCGTCCCGGCGGACTATGGAAGACAGGCCCGGACGCCATGGCTTCCCTGGCAGGCCAGGGGCCGGTCTGGCGGGGTGTCCCGCGAGAAATACCTGTCTCATGTTCCGAAAATGAAGGTTTGGTTCGGCGAGCGGACGAAGAATGGGGAGATCCGCCCGATTCCCCTTCGGCACGTACGCCGGGCAGCCGGCGAGGTTCGGGGCCTGACGATCCTTTCGGTGAGCGGTGTGGACGAGAAAAAGGTTCGTCTCCCCGCCGTCGTGTCCGATGCGGACATCCTCGGGATGCTCCAGGTGCTGCAGAAGAAGGGATTCCGGAACGTGGTCTTCGTCTCCGACCGGGTCTACCGTCTCGAGGGAAAGGGGATCGCGGCGGAGCCCCCGGCCGATGCGGTGAAGTCCTATCCGGTGGAGCACGGCATCGCGCCCCTTAAGCAGGGGAAGACCCTCGGTGCGAAGGGCTGCGCCCAGTGCCATGATGATGCGGCCCCTTTCTTTTCGAAAATGCAGTTGAAGAACCCGAGGGGGTTCCTCAAGGATGATTATCCGAACCTGAAGGAGCCGAACGCGGCTCCCCAGATGAGCGAATGGGGGTTGACCCGTGTCCCGTCCTACTGATCCCGGCTGCCGTACATTCCGGATGCTCCTTGCCAGGCTCAAGGGATTCGGCTTCTTCGGCATGATCGTCTGCTTCGTTCTGCTGACGGTTGGAACCGCCGCCGCCTCCCAGGATGCCGGAAGCGGCCCGTCGGCCGTCGGCCCGACGGACCTGAATCGCCTCCTCGGGGAGGGAGGAGCAACGGTGCTGAATGTCATGAGCCGGATTGAGTGCCTGGACAGCCGGATCCCCGGGTCGGTCTGCCTCTCCACCGGGGATCCGGCGGAACAGCTGGCAAGGATCGCACCGGACCGGAGCCGTCCGCTGGTTCTCTACTGCGGGATTCCTGGTTGTTCCCAATGGGAACCGTTCCTGGAGGCGGCGCGGTCCCTCGGGTACAAGAAGGCCTCGATGCTCAAGGGCGGCATGGAGGCCTGGAAAGAGGCGGGCTTTGCCGTCGAGTCTCCCTCGCGGATTCCCCGGAAGCCCATGCCCGCGATCCGGCCCGCCGCGCTCAAGGGCTGGCTGGAGCAGAAGCGGCCCCTTACGGTCCTCGACATCCGGACCCCCGGTGCGTATGAGAAAAACCACATCGGCGAAGCCGTCCATATCCCCCTCGAGGCGCTTCACGAGCGCTATCCGGAAATCCCCCTCGACAGACCGGTTCTCGTCGTGGACGACCAGGGCGAGCGGTCTTTTCTCGCGGCGTCGTACCTGCGGAGAAAAGGGCTCGATGCATGGCGCCTCTTCGGAGGGATGCGGCAGTGGCAGGCGTTTCTCGAACAGGAATCGAAATCCCGGGGCAGAAAATAGGTTGAACGATGGAACGATTATTTTGCTGGTTGCGGCGACACGGCGCGGGCCTGTTCGCGGCGGTTGCATGCCTGGCCCTTTTCTTGACGGCAGGACCCGGGTACGCCCTGGTTTCGTCCTCGACCTGCCTGGGCTGCCATAGCGGCGAGCCGTTCAAATCCCGATATGCTGCATCGGCCCACGGAGCGAACAGTTGCACAAGCTGCCACCGGGGGATCTCCGACACGCGCCGCCACATGCGGGGCGAGGAGAGGCCGACACCCGTGGCCTGCGGCGACTGCCACGGGGAAGTCACCCGGGCGTTCGGGAAGAACGTTCATTTCCTCCGGGAGAATTTCCAGTGTGCCGACTGCCATGGGGAGATTCACGGGCTCCGGAAAACAGAGGGGAGTGTCAAGAAGGCCATCGTCGAAAACTGCTCGCGATGCCACAGCCGGGATGAATACGTCTCCGCAGGACACGCCGAGGCCGTTCTGAAGGGCAACGAAGACGCCGCCTCCTGTGCCGACTGCCACGGCCTCCACGACACACGGGCCTTTCATGCGGCCGGCGGCACGCACCCGAAGGAGGCACGGACGCATTACACGGAGCGGTGCGTGAAGTGCCATGCCGATCCGGACCTGGTGAAGCGGAACAGGCTGAGGTCGAATGTCGTCGCCTCTTACGAGCAGACCTATCACGGCAAGGTCCGCGACGCCGGCTATCCATCCCGGGTCGCGGGATGCGCCGACTGCCACAGGGGGCACGACATCCTTCCCAAGACGGACCCCAAATCCAGTCTCCATCCTGCGAACCTTACGAAGAGCTGCGGCGACTGCCACCGGGGATTCCACCCCCGCTTTACGTCCTACATCGCCCATCCGGACTACCATGACAGGGAGAATTACCCCGCCCTCTACTGGGCCTTCATCTTCATGGAGATCCTGCTGGGAGGGGTGTTCATCTTTTTCTGGACCCATACCGCCCTGTGGTGGCGGAAGGTCTACTGGGAGAAGCACCGGCGGGAAAAGGAGGGCCTTCTGCCGGAACAGTGCTTCCCGGGAGCCGACGGTCATGTCCAGATCCAGCGCTTCCGTCCCTGGGAGAGGCTGATGCACGTGGTCCTGATCATCTCGTTCTTCACGCTGATCCTGACAGGGTTCCCCATCAAGTACCCCTCCGTGGCCTGGTCGAAATTCCTGCTTGGACTGTGGGGAGGCAACGAGGTGGCCGGATTCTTCCACCGGCTGGCGGCCTTTGTCCTCATCGTCATGGTGACGATCGTGGCGATCAAGGGCCTGATATACTTCTTCCCCAGAGGGCAGGGCGCGAAGGGCCTCGTCGGCCGCATCTTCGGTCCCGAGTCGCTGGTTCCCAATCTCAAGGACATCCGGGACATCCGGGACATGTTCCTCTGGTTTTTCAACCGGGGGCCCATGCCGAAGTTCGAGCGCTGGACCTACTGGGAGAAGTTCGACTTCTGGGCGGTCTTCTGGGGCATGTTCGCCATCGGCGTCTCGGGTCTTCTGCTGTGGAAGACGGAATGGTCCTCCTGGATCGTTCCCGGCTGGGTTCTGAACGTGGCGACCCTGGTCCACTCCGAGGAGGCGCTCCTGGCGGCCCTGTTCATCTTCACGGTCCACTTCTTCAACACGCATTTCATCCCGACGAAGTTCCCGCTGGACCGGCTCATTTTCTCTGGAACCTATACCCTGGACGAAATGAAGGAGCAGCGTCCCCTGGAGTATGAGCGGGTCGTGGCGGAAGGGAGGCTCGATGGCCTCAAGCGGGAGCATCCCGGCCTGCCCGTAAAGCTCTTCGCCGCCATCTTCGGCCTGGGGAGCCTGCTCTTGGGCCTTCTTCTCACTGCGCTCATCGTCTGGGCAATGCTGGCGCCCTGAATAGGTGCGGCGTGACCGGACGGACCCCGTTCCGGAAAGGAGGGAACCGCCGTGGAATTCGAGCATATCCTGCTGGAAAAATGGGATTCCGTATCCGTTCTCCGCATGAACCGGCCGCAGTCCCTCAATGCCCTGAGCACGGGCCACCTGACGGACATCGTGAAAGGGCTGGAGATCTGCGCCGAAGACGACGCGGTGCGCTGCGTGGTTCTGACGGGGCAGGGGCGCGCCTTCTGCTCCGGCGGGGACATCGGTGAATTCAGGGATTCACTGGACACGAACCCCTCGGAGCCCCTCCGGCAAATCATCAAGCTTCTGAACATCGCCATCCTGGCCATCCGGACGATGCACAAACCCGTCCTCGCCGCCATAAACGGGGCCGCCGGGGGAGCCGGCATCAGCCTGGCAGCCGCCTGCGACCTGCGCCTCTGCGCGGCCTCGGCCCGGTTCCGGCAGGCCTACACGAGCCTGGGGCTGGTCCCCGACGGGGCCTGGGCGCTCCTGGTCCCGCTCCTGATCGGATTTTCCCGGGCCAACGAGCTGATTTTCCTCGACACGGTCTTCGACGCCCGGCAGGCCCTGGAGTGGGGGCTCGTTAACCGCGTCGTGGAAGACCCGGAGTTGGAGCGGGAAGTCCATGAACTTTCCGGCCGCCTCGCCCGGGGTGCCACGACGGCGTTCGCCATCGCCAAGGAGAATATGAACCACTCCATGATGGACCTCCTGGAACGGCAGCTGGAGCGGGAGCGGTCCGGGATGATCCGGGCGGGTAAGACCCGCGACTACCAGGAAGGGGCCCGGGCGTTTTTCGCCAAGCGGCTGCCTGAATTCAGCGGAAAATGAGACGCCGGCGGGGATTTCACCCGGCAGCCGGAGAAGCCGCTTCACCGATAAAGACGGGTATATCGACAGGCGGACGGAAAAGACGGGCCGCGCCCGTTTGCGCGTCTCGTCTCTTGCCTTGCCATTCCGTCGATGATAAAAAGGAGCCATTCCCGACGGCGCTGCCGGACAGGACGGGCGGACGGTCGGGTAGTTACATCTACACCGGAGGTCCGCCCATTGGGCATCAGAAACAACCCTGTCTGGTCCTTTTTCTCTTCCGTTCGTCTCACCCTGGTCCTTCTGGCCGTCCTGGCCGTTCTCGCCGTGATCGGAACGCTGGTGCCGCAGCAGGAGTCCGCCCAAGAGCTGGCCCGGCGGCTGTCTCCGGGAGCGATTCGCATTCTCGATGCCCTGCAGGTTTTTGACCTTTATCACTCCGTGTGGTTCCTGCTCGCCATGGGTCTCCTGACGGCCAACCTCGTCGTCTGTTCCGTCAACCGCTTCCCTGCCTCCTGGCGGCGCTTCAAGGCGGAGCCGCCCGCGGCGGAAGGGCTGTTCCGCGATGTGCCTCCGGAGCGGACGGCCTATGTCAAAGGAGGGCGGGACGAGGCGGTTGCAAGGGCCGAAGGCGCGCTCCGCGGGCGATACCGCGACATCCGCCGGTCGGAGACATCCAGGGGCGTCGTCCTCCAGGGACAGAAGGGGCGGATCACCCATCTGGGCGTGTACGCCGTCCACCTGGGCGTCCTCCTCATCGTGGCGGGGGGGGTGGCGGGCTCCCTCTTCGGATTTGACGCCTATGTGCACATCGGCGAAGGGGAAACGGCCGTGGCCGCCGACCTGGCGGGTGGAAAGGGGCAGCACAAGCTCGGATTCGGGATCCGGTGTGACCGTTTCCTCATTGAGACCTACGAAAACGGCATGCCCAAGACCTACCGGTCCGACCTGACCTTCCTGAAGGAGGGACAACCGGCCTTCCAGGGTGCACTTCTGGTAAACCACCCCCTGACCTTCGAGGGGATCCGCTTCTACCAGTCGAGCTACGGCCAGTCCGCCGACGGAAAGGCCCGCCTGTCCTTTACCCGGAAGGGAGGGGACCGGAAAGATCTGGCCGTTACGCTCGGGGAGTCCTTCGACCTGCCGGACGGGGATGGGACGGTCCAGGTTCTGCGGGTCGAGGAGAACATGATGCAGATGGGGCCGGCAATGAAGCTCGGCGTCCGGTCCGACCGGGGCGCGGTCCAGTTCTGGGTCTTTCAGGAAATCGTGAAGATCCGGGAGGGGAACCCGGGGCTCTTCGAACAGGTGCCTCTTTTCAACCCGGGATTGTTCTCCCCCTATGTCTTCTCGCTTCAGGGCATCGAGGCTCGATATTACACGGTTCTGAAGGCCGCGACCGATCCGGGGGTTCCCCTGGTGGCGCTGGGCGGCCTGGTCCTTGTGGCGGGACTGATGGTTGTCTTCCTGGTGGATCACCGCCGTGTCTGGATGCTCGTGGAGGAGAACAGGGGAAAGCACCGGATCTCCATTGCGGGGCGAAGCCTGCGGACGTCCGCGGGACTGGACCGCGAACTGGCCGGTCTGGTCGGGGCGCTCCGGGGGAAGGAGGACAAGCCGCAATGATCAGCTCGAAGATCCTGGCCTGGGTTACATTTCTGTATTTCGCCTCCTTCACGGGATACCTGATCGGCATCGTCCGCGGACGGGACGGATGGGGGAAAGCGGCTTCCTGGACCCTGGTGGCGGGACTGCTGGCTCACACGGCAGCCCTGCTCCTCCGGTGGAGGGAGTCCTACGAGATGGGGATGGGGCATGCCCCCCTTTCGAATCTCTATGAGTCTCTCGTGTTTTTTTCATGGGCGGTGGCCTTTCTGTACCTCCTGGTGGAGTGGCGGACGCGGAACCGCACGACCGGTGTGTTCGTGGTTCCCGTCGCCTTTCTGCTGATGGCCTACGCCTCCATTTCACCGGGAATCAGCGACCGGATCCAGCCCCTGATCCCGGCCCTCCAGAGCAACTGGCTCACGAGCCACGTCATCACGTGTTTCATGGGATATGCCGCCTTTACGGTGGCCTTCGGCCTGGCGATCCTGTACCTGATCAAGCTCCGGCGGGGAAATCCGGGCGCGGGTTCCTCCCGTTTCGTCTCGCACATTCCGGACGAGGACGACCTGGAGGAGCTGCTCTACCAGAGTGTGCTGCTGGGATTCGTGTTCCTGACCCTGGGGATCGCCACCGGGTCCATCTGGGCACACTACGCCTGGGGAGCCTACTGGAGCTGGGACCCCAAGGAGACATGGTCTCTCGTCACCTGGGTCGTCTATGCCGCCCTTCTTCATGCCCGGTTCATCCGGGGTTGGAGGGGGAAACGACTGGCCGTCCTTGCCCTGGTGGGATTCGCGGCGATGCTGTTCACGTATCTGGGGGTGAATTATCTGCCCAGCCTCCACGCCTACATGTGACGGGTTATTGAAAATTGCCCGCCTGCTTCGTTCCCCTCGTCATTCTGTTCAGGAGTGACGGATTTCAAATCCGCTCCTCTTTCCGTCTTTCTTTTTCTTTCCCTCCGAACCGAATCCCCTTTCCTTGTGCATTCAGCGCATCGGCGCAGGGGGCTGCCACGGGGGCTCCCGCCGTCGCGAAAACGTTTCCGCTCTTCGCCTTCTGAAACGGAAGAGCCTGGGGTCCGGAAACGTTTTCGAATTGCTCCTCTGGGAACCCCCGGTCGCGCCCCCGCGAACCTTTAAACATAGGGACACTTCCCCTATTTTTTCGTCACGAACAGGCAAGGCGCGTTGTTCCCGAATCAAAATAATAAGGGAAGTGTCCCTGTATTTCCTATTTCTTTTCTTTTTGTACCGAGCCGAATTCCCTTTCCTTTCACATTCAACGCATCGGCGCAGGGGGCTGCCACGGGGGCTCCCGCCGTCGCGAAAACGTTTCCTCTCTTCGCCTTCTGAAACCGATGAGCCTCGGATCCGGAAACGTTTTCGAATTGCTCCTCTGGGAACCCCCGGTCGCGCCCCCGCGAACGTCGGTCGGGGAGAGGGGGCTTCCCGGAGCGCGAATAGCGGCTTTTTCGGGGCACCCTGCCGTCGCAGCGCAGCGCCCGCAAAGTCATCTGTCTGAGCACCGCCAGGTGCGAGTTATGACTTTGCAGCGGAGCGAGACGATGCAGGGTCGAAAAAACGCTTCTGAGCGCGAGGGAAGTCCCCCTCCCGCCATTCGACCATCCATTGGCGGCTGGTTCTGTTTAAAAAAAAGGAAAAAGGAAGAGGAGCGGATTTGAAATCCGTCGCTCTATCTCCCCAAAGAAGAGCCCCCCTCCTTCGAAAAGGAGGGGGGCTCGGGGAGGGGTGTGGCATTGCATGCCCGCCGGAGGGCGGGTGGGGTGGTTGGATTCTGCCTAGGCGATGTCCATCGGGGTCGCCATGGGATCCACCCAGCCTTTTTCGATCTTCCGGGGGATCTTCTTTCCTTTAGCCTTCTCTTCTTTCCGTTTCATGGTTCCTTCTCCTTTCCTCTCTGCCTGTTCGCATTTTTTAACCGGCCACGTCGCCGGCCTTATTTCCCAATCATGTGGGGAAAGCACGTAGGGTCCACCCACAGGCCGCCTCGCTTGACGGCCCTGCTGTACTTCTCCCGGATGGTTCTTCTCTGGGTTTCTTTTCTCATCATGTCCCGGCCCCTTGCCTCTCTCTTTTTTTTCAATTGCAGAGTAACCGGTCCGGCGTGTCTGCGCCATCGGGAGAGCTCCGAAATCGGATGAGGAAGGGGTGGGAATCTTGTCTCGGTCAGGGAGAAAAATCCGGATCGGTGTCCGTCCGATGAGAACCCGACTGGGTCCCCGCGATGCGGGCCGGACGCCGGGGGGGGGCATGGGCAGGCACGCCCGGAAGGGCTTCCGGCCGATCCCCCGCGGGGACGCGGCCGGATCCCGGCACCTTCAGCCGACGAGCTTGTTCTGGACGGCGTAGAGGGTGATCTCGGCGTTGTTCTTCATTCTCATTTTCTCGAGGATGTGGGTTCGATACGTGCTGATCGTCTTCACGCTGAGGAAAAGTTCATCGGCGATGGCGGAAACGGTCTTGCCCGAGGCGATCATGAGCATCACCTGGTACTCCCGGTCCGACAGGAGTTCATGGGGCGGTCGGGTCATGTCGGTGCCGAGAAACTCTGTGAGGCGCTCCCCAAGGGTGGCACTGATGTATTTCCCTCCCTCCGCAACCTTCCGGATGGCCGAGATCAACTCGTTGGGCGCGCTGGCCTTGGTCAGGTAGCCCGAGGCGCCTGCCCGGAGGGCCCTGATGGCGTACTGTTCCTCGGGATACATGCTCAGGATCAAAACGGGCAGCTTCGGCTTCTCGTCCTTCAGGTCTTTCAGGACTTCCAGTCCGCTGCGGCCGGGCATTGAAATGTCCAGGAGGACCACGTCGTGCTCCTTCTTCCGGACGCAGGCCATGACCTCCTGCCCGTTTCCCGCCTCGTCGGTCACCTCCATGTCGGGCGTCTCCGACAGGACCTGCTTGAAACCGGCCCTCACAATGGGATGATCGTCGGCAATGAGGATGCGGATTTTCTTCATGGTGTATCTCCTCTGTTCTCATAAGGAATTCGAACCTTGACGGTTGTTCCCTTCCCTTTTTGCCCATTGATGGCCACGTCCCCTCCCCAGTACAAAACCCGCTCGCGGATCCCCAGGAGGCCGAAGGAATCGGGTTTGGCCATCTGCTCCTCCGTGATTCCCCTCCCGTTGTCCTTCACGGTCAGCCGGACCTCCCCGTTGACCAGCTTCAGCGATACCTGGACTCGCTTGGCCTCTGCATGGCGCCAGATGTTTGTCAGGGTCTCCTGGAAGATGCGGAAGACCGCTGTGGACAGATCCGGATTCAACTGCATGTCCTCGGGCTCCACCTTGACGCGGCAGTGAATCCCCGTCCGCTTGGTGAACTCGCTCGCCTGCCACTCGATCGCAACCGGGAGTCCCAGGTGGTCCAGCATGCCCGGGCGGAGGTCCATGTAGATCCGCTTCAAGGTCTTCATGGTCATGTCCACGAGGCTCGACATGGCGTCGATCCGCTCCCTGATCTCGCGCTGATCTTCAGGAACCTTGCGGTTCAACAGGACAATGTCCGTGTTGAGGGCCGTGAGCAACTGCCCCAGCTCGTCGTGGAGCTCCCGGGCGATGCGGGTCCTTTCCTTTTCCCGGACCGACTGCAGGTGGGCGGACAGGTTCCTCATCTGCTGGCGCGACCGTTCCAGCTCCGCCTCGGCCCGCTTTCGCTCGGTGATGTCCTCGTAGGTGATGACGATCCGCTTTTCCTGAAGGCTCTCCCCCGTCCGGGAGGCGCTGACCAGGCAGTCGATATCGGTCCCGTCCTTCTTGCGGCAGGGGAACTCGACGCTGACGGTCCGCTTTTTTTCGAGCGTGTTGTAGAGGATCTCCGCGATGGCTTCGTAATCCGCATCGGTCCGGTACAGGATGCGGCTGCTCATGCCGACGATGTCCCTGGCCCTCCAGCCGAAGACGGCCTGGACGCCGTCGTTGGCGAAGATCACCCGGCGATCCTGAAGACCGATCACGGCGTGGGGAATGGCTTCCAGGATCGAGGCCTCCAGGGCCTCCAGCTTCGCGAGCTTGTCCCGGGCCGCACTCTGTTCCGTAATGTCCATGGAGTTGCCCAGAACGGCCCGCCGCCCCCGGTAGAGGATGAAGGTGACCGTTTCCATGATCCACCGGATCCGGCCATCTTTCGTAATGATCCGGAATTCGTGGGGCGATTTCCGGTCACCGTGAAGCATCTGGTGCGAATTTTCCCTCACCTTGAAGCGGTCTTCCGGGTGAACGAGCTGCATCGAGTTCATACCCGTCAGCTCCTTCTGGCTGTACCCGGCGTAGCCGGCGGCGTTCTCGTTGACGAACTGGAAGACCCCGTCCTGAACGACGTAGACCCCCGCCTGGGAGCTGTCGGCCATGGTCCGGTAGGCCTCCTCGGCGAGCTTGCGGTCCGTAATGTCCTCGAAGGTGATGACGATGTTTTTTTCCTTGAGGCTCTCGCCGATGCGCGAGGCGGTGATGAGACACTCGATGTGACGGCCGTCCTTGCGGCGGCAGGGGAATTCGGTGCTGTGGGTGCGCTGGTTCTCCAGAGTGGAATAGAGCTCCTGGGCGATGGAGTCCCAGTCCCCGTCGCTGCGGTACAAGACCCGGGTTGTGGCGCCGATCAACTCCTCCGCCTTCCAGCCGAAGACCTGCTCGACCCCGTCGTTCGCGAAAATGATGCGGCGGTTTTTCAGGCCGATCACGGCGTGGGGGATGGCCTCGAGGATGGACGCCTCCAGGGCCTCCAACTCAGCCAGCTTGTCCCTGGCCTCGATCTGCTCGGTGATGTCCATCGAGTTGCCCAGGACGGCCCGCTTTCCCTTGAAGCGGATCGAGGTGATGACCTCGGTGATCCATCGGACGTCGCCGCTCTTGGTAATGGTGCGGAATTCGTACGATGAGGTCCGGTTCCCGCGGAGCATCTGGATCGCCGCCTGGCGGACCCGTTCCCGGTCCTCCGGGTGGACCAGGCTCATGGACTCCATGCCGAGGAGGTCTTCCCGCGGGTATCCCCAATAGTCCGCCGCATGCTGGTTGACGAACCGGAATTTGCCGTCCTGGACGACGTAGATACCCGCCCGGGACGTGTGCTCCAGGGTCCGGTAGAGCCCCTCCACCAGGAGACGGTCCGGTCCCGACGGGGCCAGTTTGTCGAGTTTCCTCCGCAACTGCCCGATCTTGCGAACCAGTTGTTCCTTGGTATTCGTCTCTTCTGCCACGCCGGTTCCTCCCAGGTACAGGAAATGTCGGACGAATTCTCGTGGATTAGTAACAGGTTTGCCCCTGCTGTGCAAGGTTCGAGTCACAGTTCCGGCAGTCCTGCCCCGTTTCCCGGCCTCCCATTTTCACCTTGACAAGCAAAGGCCTTCTTTCCTACATACCCAAAAAAGCGCGGATCCACCGCGCGGGACGGATGCCGAGGAAGAGGGGTGGAAAGCCCCCGCTGCCCCGCAGCCGTGAAGGGAACGAAAGCCCGAAACGCCACTGCCGCGGATCAACCGCGGTGGGAAGGCGGGCAAGTAGGCCGCCCGAAGCCGGAATACCGGTCCGTCCCCATGACCTCGAGGGAGGCAACCCGTGGAAGACACCCTCCACAAAATCGTTACGCCGGCCCGGCTGCTCCGGGTGACGATCCTTTTTTCCCTGGCATTCGTCTTCGTTGTCGTGATCGCAATCCTCGTCGGTCCGTCGGAGATCGCCCCCCTTGAGATCCTGAGGAGCATTTTCCGGGATCGGCAAGGGGCGGACGCGGCCGCCGATCCGGGACGGACGATCCTGTTTTCGATCCGCATCCCCCGGATCCTCTTCGCCGGGATCGTGGGAGCCGCTCTGTCAACGGCGGGCGTCGTCTACCAGGCACTCCTCCGCAATCCCCTGGCGGATCCTTACATCCTGGGCGTTTCCGGCGGCGCCTCCGCCGGAGCCGTCGCGGGCATTCTTCTCGGCGCCTCCACTGTCCCTTTCGGCACACCGCTCCTGGCCTTCACCGGGGCACTGGCCGCCACGTTCCTGGTCTTCGGCACGGCGCGGAAAAACGCCTCCCTCTCCTCCAACACGCTCATCCTGGCGGGGGTCATCGTCAATGCCTTCACCTCTGCCCTGGTCTTTTTCTTCCTGTCCATCAGCAGCTCGAGCGAGGTGCACAACGTGGTCTTCTGGATCATGGGAGACCTCGGAATCGCGTCGGAGAAGGACATCGGCCTCGTCGCCCTGGTTCTCCTGGCCGCGTTCATCCTGATTTACGCCCACGCGCGCTCCCTGAACCTCCTGGTCGTCGGCGAGGAGACGGCCCTTCGTCTCGGCGTCTCCGTCGAGAGTACGAAGAAGATCCTCCTGGCGGCGGCCTCCGTCCTGACGGCGGCGGCCGTCTCGTTCTGCGGAACGATCGGCTTCGTGGGACTCATCATCCCCCACATGATGCGCATGCTTCTGGGTGCGGATCACCGCCTGCTCCTCCCTGCGTCCCTGCTTTTCGGGGGGGCGTTCCTGATCGCGGCGGACACCCTTTCCCGCACCCTGCTTGCCCCGTCGGAGATGCCGGTGGGGGTCGTCACTGCTTTCTGCGGCGCCCCGTTCTTCATTTACCTGCTGAGGAAAAGGAGCGCCTGATGTACGCCGTTCGCGTGGAAAAGGTGAGTTACCGTTACGAGAGGACGTGGGTGCTCCGAGATCTCTCCCTGGACGTGCAGCGTGGAGCCTTCCTCGGGATTCTCGGTCCCAACGGCTCCGGCAAGACGACGCTTCTGAACCTGGTCGACGGGATCCTTGCCCCCCTGGAAGGGAGGGTTCTCCTGGAGGGGACCGATGCGTCGTCTCTGGACCGGAACGAACTGGCCCGGATGGTTGCGGTGGTTCCCCAGGATTCTCCCCTGATCTTTCCCTTCACGGTTCAGGAGATCGTCCTCATGGGACGCGCTCCCCATCTGGGACGGTGGCGGTTCGAGGGAAAACGCGATTTCAAGATCGCCCGGGACGCCATGGAGAAAACGGGCACCCTCCCGCTGGCGGGACGCCCCATGAGCGCGCTCAGCGGGGGGGAGCGGCAGCGGGTCTTCATCGCCCGCGCCCTGGCCCAGGAGCCGCGGATCCTCCTGCTTGACGAACCGACGTCCAATCTCGACATCCGTCATCAGAGCGAATTTTTCAGTCTGGTGGCGGAGTTGAACCGGACACAGGGACTGACGGTGATTGCCGTCAGCCACGACATCAACCTGGCCTCCCTCTACTGCCGGCGGATCATCCTCCTGAAGGACGGGACCGTCCACGGCGAGGGAAGCCCCGAAGAAATCATCTCGGAGGAAAGCATCCGGAACGTCTTCGGGGTGCCCGTCCGGGTGGATCGCCACCCGCAGACGGGAAAGCCCCGGATTACACCCATCTGCAACATGCCCCCGGAGCGAGGAAGCCGGTCGAATGCCGGCGCTGCCCCGCAACTGTAAGCGGAACGAAATCTGCAGAAGGCCACGGATCCGGACCAGCCCGCCCCATACCGGGGAACCGGGCTGATCCAGGGGGATCGGGAAGGCGCAGAGAGTAGGATTGAAGGAAGCCGCGAGCCAGGACACTCGACCGGGGGAACATCATTCCGATTCCCGAGGGGGAAGAAAGGAGTATTCATGAAGCGCGTCATCTGTTTCCTTGTCGTATTCCTGTTCGTTTTCATCTCCATTCCCGTTGCCGCCCCGCCATCCATTGCCGCCGCCCCGCCGGACCAGCCGTCCGACCGACCGGCCGTCATGGAAGAGATCGTGGTCACGGCCACGCGCAGCGCCGAAGAGGCCCGGAACATTCCCTCGGCCGTCACGGTGATCACGGAAAAGGACATCCAGAACTCCGGGGCTACCAGCCTGGTGGAGGTCCTGGAGAAAGTGGAGGGGATCCAGGTCCGGTCGTACAGCGGGAACTCGCCCCAGTCGATCGTGGACCTGCGCGGGTTCGGAGGGGACAACCCCTTCGGGAAAACCCTGGTCCTCCTGGACGGGCAGCGCCTGAACCGCCCGGACATGTCCTCGGTGAACTGGTTCCAGGTCCCCCTGTCCAGCATCGAGCGCGTCGAGGTGGTCCGGGGGGCGAGCTCCGTCCTCTACGGCGACGGCGCCGTGGCGGGCGTCATCAACATCATCACGAAGAAAGGAACACCCGGGACGCGGGCCTACGCCTCCGTGACGGCGGGCAGTCACGGCCTCCACAACGAGAAAGCGGGAGTCTCCGGCAAAGCGGGATCTGTCTCCTATTCCGTCCAGGGGGAGAATTTCTTCAGCCTCGGATACCGCAGGCACTCGACCCTTTCCTCGCAGAGTGCCGGTGCAAACCTTCGCTACGACGCGACGGACGCCCTCTCTGCTTCCCTGGGGGTCTCCTTCAACCGCTCCGATTATGAACTCCCGGGAAATCTCACCAGGATGGAAATGGCCTCGGACCGGCAGCAGGCCGAGCCGGCCCGCCCCGCCTACTGGACCTCAGGCGGCTACGGGGACGACGCGCTGGACAAGCACACGAACGTGAACCTGAAGATCGAGTCCCTCCTCGGCTCCTTCGGGCGCCTGGAGATGATCGCCTCCTACGGCAAAAAGGAACTGGATGCCAACATGGCCTCCTGGGCCCTCTACACCAACACGGAATCGGAAACGTACGGATTCACGCCGAAATACATTCTGGAGCACTCGTTTTTCGGTTTTTCCAACAAGCTGACCACCGGTGTGGACATCTATCGGGAGCCCTACGTCAAAAAGTTTTACAGCAGCCGGGAGCGAACGGACAGAACGGCCATCGCGGACCTGTACAAGAACAGCTTTGCCTTTTACATCCGGGATGAATTCAGCATCCTCAAAAACCTGATCCTGAGCGCCGGTTACCGCAACGAACGGGCCGTAATCGGGGGAGACTACAACAACCACACCGTTCCCGCTCAGAGCTTCACGAACAGGGAAAAGATCCATCACGGTGAGGCCTATGAGGGCGGCCTGACCTGGCTGATCGGCAAGAAATCGAGTGTCTTCGCCAAATACGCAACGGTCTTCCGCTTCCCGTTCCTGGACGAACAGGCCTCCTACAACGGCTTCGGCGGCATTCCCTTCTTCGCGGACATCGAGAAGGAAACAGGCCGGAGCTACGAAGCGGGAACCCAGTTCTTCCCACTGGACAACCTCAAGATCGCCCTCTCGGTCTTCCGCATCGACATGGAGAACGAGATTGCCTGGAACAGCCTGACCTTCCGCAACGAAAACCTTGACCCGACCCGCCACGACGGCGCGGAGGCGTCCTTCTCCTGGCAGGCCGTAACATTCGCCCGGCTGTACGGGAATTTCACCTACCACCGGGCGACCTTCGAGGCGGGGGAATTCAACGGCAGGGAGGTCCCCCTTGTCCCGAGACGCATGGCCCGGCTGGGCGTCGAATTCAGCCTGCCGTACGCCGTGACGGTAAAGCCCGAGGTGCGTTATGTCGGCGACAGCTACATGAGCGGCGACAACAACAACGACGGCGACAAGCTCGAATCCCACACGGTGTTCGACCTGTATGCGTTCTACCGGCCGGAATTCAAGGGCTTGAAGCTGACGGTCTTCCTCGGTGTGGAAAACCTGCTGAACGCTACGTATTCCTCCATCGGCGTGGAGGAAACGGCCTGGACCCCCCGGGTGTACTATCCCATGCCGGAGCGCACCATCAAGGGAGGCCTGACCGTCGAGTTCTGACGTAAGACCAGGCGGGCCGGGGGGCGGACCCCCTCCCTCCCCGGCCCCATCCCATATCCCGGTCTTTTCCCCGCCCGAGCGACCGGTTCCCCGTCCCCCCGCCATCGCCCGTTGACAAACCTCCTCCCTTGGCGTATTGCAGCTTTCATTCCGGCAGCAAATCTCAATACGTCCAGTACATGGGAAGAACCGTCATGGCATCGGAAACGAGATGGATCTGGGTGGACACAACGGAAAAACGGCAGGAGGCCGGCCGCGACATCGCCTCCTCTCCCTGGATTGCCCTGGACACGGAGTATGACTCCTTCCGCTATTTCCGGGACAAGCTCTGCCTCATCCAGGTCAAGACGCCCGCCATGACCTACCTGGTAGACCCCCTGGACGGCACGCCCCCGGAATATCTCGCCTCGCCCTTTGCAAGCCGCCAGATCCTGAAAGTATTCCACGCCGGAGACAACGACATCCGCCTTCTCCACCGCGATTTCGGATTCACCTTCCGGAACGTCTTTGACACGTACCGGGCGGCAACGCTCCTGGGACACCCGAACCTCTCCCTGGCGGCCCTGGTTGAGGACTGCCTCGGGATCCCCTTTCCGAAGCGCAAGAAGGTCCAGCGGTCCATCTGGGACATCCGGCCCCTGACGGAGGAGCAGCTCACCTATGCTGCGGAGGACACGCGGCATCTGATTCCCCTCTACCGGAAGCTGGAAGCCGATATCCGGGAGAAGGGCCTCCAGGAGGAGGCCAAGCGCTCTTTCCGGGAAATCGCCGCCGCCCGCTGGCAGGAGCGGCCTTTCCGTCCCGATGGGTATCGCAGGATTCAGGGGGTCTGGGAGCTGACCGAGCCGGAGCGGGAACGGTTGAAACGGCTGTATTCCTGGCGCTGGTGGAAAGCGAAGCAGATGGACCGCTCGCCCTTCATGCTCATTTCCTCGCAGGAGATGATCGCTCTGGCCGGACTGGAGAATGCATCCATCGAGACGCTGAGAAAAAGCGGGATCCTGTCTCCGGAGCGAACAGGCCGGTACGGAGCCGAGCTGGTGAAAGCCCTCCGGGAGCCGTGATGAGAGCCGGCAAGAACCGCGGGAACGAAACGCGATTTCTCACCCGAAAAATCAACTCAACGGATTTCAAATCCGCTCCTCTTTCCGTCTTTCTTTTTCTTTCCCGCCAAGCGAATCCCCTTTCCTTGTGCATTCAGCGCATCGGCGCAGGGGGCTGCCACGGGGGCTCCCGCCGTCGCGAAAACGTTTCCGCTCTT